>CAISYQ010000434.1 GCA_903889735.1 uncultured Methylibium sp. | reverse complement strand
GCAGCCAATGAAGCGCACACCGTGCAACGCCGCTGCGCGGCCTGAAGCCCACGCCGGAAAGCGAGCGGCCAGATCGCCCGCGGTGACCACGTCCTGATCGAGCAGAACGATGCTCGTGCCGGCGCATGCCGCACGGAGAGTCTTGCGGTCCTCGTCGTAGACGCGGCCATAGCTTTCGTGGTTACCCATCAAGTACAGGATCGGCACCGGCCAATCACCGAAGGCGTCAAAGACCCCAAGGCCGATGTCGATGTCGCCTGCCAGCACCAGGAGGTCGGCATCAGACAAAGGCTTGATCACCCGTTCGCCCGGGAAGCGGCGCTTCATGAATTCGAGGTGAAGATCGCTGGCCACTTGAACGCGCAGGCGCGGCGGTTCCTCAACGACGGTGATGTCGGCTTCTGTGCTTCGTGGCATGGGTGCTTTCTTGGTGGTGGCCGCAGGCCTTGCGCCGGCCGTGGCCAGATTCAGGCGGTGGCTCTGCGCATCGTGGCCCATGCGTCGTCGGTGACATCCAGCCACGGGGATGGAATGGATGCCGCCAAATGGGCAGCGATGACCGCGATCCGTTCAGCCTGGGCCGCAGGCGGCCCGAGAAGCTCGTAGAGTCGACCGGACCGTGTCCGAACCTGTCGTGCGGACAAATCGATTGAAGCGATCTCGGTTGTCAGCCGGCAGGTGAACCCGTTTTCGAGGAAGCCCACCAGCGACCGTCCGTCATCGAATTCGATGATCCGCCAGTCGTGCATCGACGTTAGCGGCTGGACCTCGATCGGCGGGGCCGGCCTGGAGTTGATCAGCACAACGATGCCGTCCGCCGCAGCTTCGCCTGGCTGGCACCGCTTTCGCCGCCTCACGTTTCTGACGATGCGGAACCGCGCTTGTACCGACCGGAATCCTTCCAGTTGCTGGAGGCCGAGTCACGGACAAAAAGGTCGTCGCCCTCGATGGCGATCAGTCGGTCTCCGGGGCCACGCAGAACGGTCAGTTGTCGCCCATCTGGAGTTGTTGACCCCAAGTTGGTGATCTCTTCGACGCGGTAGCCGAGCAGCGCCCCTGGGCCATCGGTGTCCACGGCGAGAACCCAAAGGGCCGAGAGGGCGTGCCCGCTGCTTTCGAGCGCATCAAGTCCTTCCGCTGTCGGTGACACGAGCAAGAGCCCCCCAACGGGACTGCTCGACGCGCCAGCAACTCGCTGCGGAACATGGGCAAGCAACGCAGCCGGCCACGGCCAGTTGATGAGGTGCTTCGCACCGAGATTGGCGTCCTCGGTTTCGGCGTCGGCGTCGGCGGAAGCCCGATTCGCTGCTGAGTCCGGTTCGCGAACCGGGCAAGAAGGCTCATCCTGACTGATCGGCAAGTGACACCTCTGCAAATTGAAGACGAGCGTATCGGGGGCGTATTCACCGGCTCGTATTTGCCGGCTCGTATTTGCAGTGGACTATATTCGCAGCGTGTCAGACAGTCAATGAATGACTCGTGTCCGAGACGACGCCTTGGTTCAGGCGTTCGCTGCTGCATTGCGTGACCTCCGCCAACAAATTGGCCTCAGCCAAGAGCAGCTCGCTCTGCGTGCCAGTGTCGACCGCTCGTTTGTGGGCAAGCTGGAGTCTGGAAAGCACCAACCGTCTTTGGCCGTTGTCTTCTCGCTCGCCCAAGCGCTAGGCACTTCACCAGATCGCTTGGTTGCAATGGTTCAAGAAAAGCAGCGCAGTGAAACCCCGCCGCAGCCATAGCGCAGCCGCCGCCAGCTAGTCCGATCGAGTTATCCACACGCATTCCCCTCCCCGCGCCCCACCCCCTACTCGCCTTCAAAGAAGG
>CAISYQ010000433.1 GCA_903889735.1 uncultured Methylibium sp. | reverse complement strand
AGGGCGCGGCTCAAGCGGACCCCGGGCGCCGCGCGATCGACCGAGGCGGGCTCACAGCAACTCTTCGGCTTGCTGCAGCCCGCGGGTGGCGCGTGTCCACCACTGCGAGAAGCTCTGGCAGTGCCGCTCCACAACTGGGAACAGGGTCGGTGCGGCTTCCAATACGGCCAGGCGCTGGAGCCAGCGCCCGATGTGTGGGTCGTCGACGCTGCGCACGCGCGCCGCCCCAGTCAGCGCAGCGGCCAGGCCGGCGGCATCGACGAACCAGCGCTCAGGGGCCACCGCGGCCATCGCGGCATCGACCCAGCGCCAGCGCGCCTCGGGCCAGGGCCAGGCCTCGTGCCGCTCGCGCAAGTAGAGGCCGATGACCAGGGTGCTCTCGGGCAGGTCGGCCGGCGGCGCACGCAGCGCCCAGGGGTGCACAAGCCAGACCTCGCGGCCGCGCAGGCGCTCGGTGGCGCTGGGATCGGGCGCATGCACCCCCAATTCGGTGGGCGGTGAGCTGCGCAGGGGCGGTTCGGGTGTGGCCGTGGATGCGCCGGTGGATGCGGCCGTCGCCGGGGTCGAATCGTCGGCCCCCCGCGCGATGCGGTCCAGCGCCTCGTAGGATTGGTCGATCACGGTGCCTGGGCTGTGCCAGGGCGCCGGGGCGTAGCGCGCCACGTTCTCGGCATTGAAGAGGTAGGGCTTGTGGCTGCCCGTGCCGGCCACCCACTGCCAGCTGAGGTGGTTGCTGGCCAGATCACCGTCGAGCAGGTGCGCCACCGTCCAGTCGGCCCCCGCGCGCCAGTGCACATGGCGCAGATGCACCACATAGCTTGCCAGCCACATGCGGGCATGGTTGTGCAGCGTCCCGGTGGCGTAGAGCGTGCGCACGGCCTCGTCGATGACCGGCACGCCCGTGCGCGCCTCGCGGATGTCGGCGGGCAGTTCGTCCGCATAGGCCGCGTCGGGCAGCGGACCCGGGTGCAGCGAGGTCAGGATGCCGTCGCCCAGGTGGCCCCAGGCATGGCGGAAGAACTCGCGCCATCCCAGCTCGAACACCAGCTTGTGCTGCACCGTCAGCGGCTCGCGCAGCTGTTCTCCAGCCAGTACACCCGCCAGCACCTCCCTCAGCGTCAGCAGGCCCTGCGTCAGGTAGGGCGACAGCCCCGTCACCGCACCGTCCAGGTGGTTGCGGGTGCGGGCGTAGGCGGCGGGCCGCACCCGGGCCAGGCGTGCCAGCGCCGCGCTGCGGTTGGGTGGCAGCGCATCGGTCCAGCCCAGGGGCACGCCGGTCAGCAGGTCGGCCATGCCTCAGGCCACCTCGCCGCGGCGGATGGCCGTGGCGCGTTCGCGGATCGCCTGCTTCTGCGTCTCGTCGAGGCGCGCCACGTTCTTCACCTGCAGCGCCATGCGCGGGTTGGCGGCCATCAGGGTCTCGTGGCGCATCAGGAAGTCCCAGTACAGGGTGGTGAAGGGGCAGGCCTGCTCGCCCGTGCGCTGGGCCGGGTCGTAGCGGCAAGCCTTGCAGTGCGGGCTCATGCGCTGGATGTACTTGCCGGTGGCCACATAGGGCTTGCTGGCCATCAGGCCGCCGTCGGCGTACTGGCTCATGCCCAAGGTGTTGGGCAGTTCCACCCACTCCACGGCATCGACATAGACCGCCAGGTACCAGGCGTGCACCTGCCGTGGCTGCACACCCAGCATCAGCGCAAAGAGCCCGGTCACCATCAGGCGCTGGATGTGGTTGGCGTAGCCATGCGTCAGCGTTTGCGACAGCGCATCGCGCAGGCAGGCCATGTCGGTCGTGCCGGTCCAGAACCAGTGCGGCAGGTCTTCCTGCGCGTCCAGCGCATTGAGTTCGGCATAGCCGGGCATGCGGGTCCAGTAGATGCCGCGCACGTACTCGCGCCAGCCGAGGATCTGGCGCACGAAGCCTTCCACGCCGGCCAGCGGTGCGGCGCCCGAGCGGTAGGCGGCCACGGCGGCCGCCACGACCTCGCGCGGGTTCAGCAGCTTGAGGTTCAGCGCCGCTGCGAGGT
>CAISYQ010000432.1 GCA_903889735.1 uncultured Methylibium sp. | reverse complement strand
TGTTCGCGCTGTGGCACGGCGTTGTGGCACGGCGTTGCGGCCAGAAGGCGGTGGCGGGCGTGCGCAGGCCAGCCGATAGACTCGCCCGGTGCCTGCCGCTGCGATCGCCCTCGTCCTTGCCGCCGCGTTTCTGCATGCGCTGTGGAACCTGGCGGCCAAGCGGGCTGGTGGGGACCGGCATTTCGTGCTGCTGGTGGCGATCTTCATCGTCGTGCTCTGGTCGCCGCTGGGTCTGTGGGCGGCCTGGGGCGTGGTGCCGGACTGGGGCCGGGCGCAGTGGGCCTGCATCGCCGTGAGTGCCGCCACCCATGTCGTCTATTTCAACGTGCTGTTGCGCGGCTACCGGGAGGCCGACCTGACCGTGGTCTACCCGGTCGCGCGCGGGACCGGACCGCTGCTGAGCTCGGCCGCGGCGGTGCTGCTGCTGGGCGAGACGCTCTCGGTCCTGGGCCTGGCGGGCGTGTGCGCGGTGGCGGGCGGTGTGTTCCTGATCGCGGGCGGGCCGCGGCTGCTGCGCGAACTCATCCACGCAGCCCCAGGCCTTGAGGCGCGGCACCAGCGCCTGCGGGTGCAGCGCGGCATGGCCTGGGGGGCGGCCACCGGGGTGTGCATCGCGGCCTACACCGTGATCGATGGCTATGCGGTCACCGCGCTCGCGATCTCCCCCATCCTCGTGGACTATTTCGGCAACCTGCTGCGCATCGCGTTCTCGCTGCCGGCCGCCTTGCACGACCGCGCCGCCGTCCGTGCCGCCTGGCAGGCCACCTGGCGCTGGGCCTTGCTGGTGGCGGTGCTCAGCCCGGCGGCCTATGTGATGGTGTTGTACGCCATGCGGCTCGCGCCCTTGTCGCATGTGGCACCGGCGCGCGAGGTCTCGATGTTGTTTGCCGCGCTGCTGGGCGGGCGCCTGCTCGGCGAGGCCGACACCCGGCTGCGCCTGGCCGGGGCGGCCTTTATTGCGGCCGGTGTGGCGGCCCTGAGCCTGGGTTGAGGGACATGAAAGAAAGCGCACCGATGGTCCAGCCGGTCGAGTCGCCCCCGGCCTGGCGCCTGATCGGGGTGGACTTCACCAGTGCACCCACCCGCCGCAAGCCGATCACCCTGGCCCATGGCTCGCGCGACGGACCGGGCGGCACGGGCCCGCTGCGCCTGGCCGGTGTGGAGGCCCTGCATGACTTTGCCGCCTTCGAGCGGGCCCTGGCCCGCCCGGGGCCCTGGCTCGGTGTCTTCGACCTGCCTTTCGGCCTGCCGCGCGAGCTGGTCGAAGAGCTCGGCTGGCCGCGCGACTGGCTGGCGCTGATCCGCCATTACGCTGGGCTCGAGCGCAGCGCGATCCGCGAGCGCTTCGCGGCCTTCTGCGATGCAAGGCCTGCGGGCGGCAAGTTCGCCCACCGCGCCTGCGACGGCCCGGCGGGCTCCAGCCCGTCGATGAAATGGGTCAACCCGCCGGTGGCCTGGATGCTGCACGCGGGCGTGCCGCGGCTGGTGGAGGCCGGTGTCACGCTGGCCGGCCTGCATGCGGGCGATCCTGTGCGCGTGGCGCTGGAGGGCTACCCCGGCCTGCTGGCGCGTGAGCTGATCGGCGCCCGCTCCTACAAGAGCGACGACACCGCCAAGCAGACCCCCGAGCGGCTCATCGCCCGCAAGGACCTGCTCGAGGCGCTGGAGCAAGGCCGCACCCGCCTGGGCCTGCGCCTCAAGCTCAGCCACGCCCAGCGCGACGAGCTGGTGGCCGATGCCTCGGGCGACCGCCTCGACGCCGTGCTTTGCCTGGTGCAGGCGGCCTGGGCCTCGGGGCAGCCCGGCCACGGTCTGCCGCCGCGCATGGACCCGCTGGAGGGCTGGATCGTCAGCGCTGGCTGGGACCCGCAGGCCGGCTGAGCGGTGGCCGGCCCACGCCGGTGAGCTGCTGGGGAAGCGCTAGCGATGCGCTGGCGATGCGCTGGCGATGCGCTGGCGGATGCAGGCCGTGCGCGACCATGCTCTGGCCGCGCGCCCACCACGGCCCGACCCCTGATCGCCCTGGTGCCATTCCACTTCTGGCATCGTGTGGGCCATGAAGCTCTCCCAACTCTTCGGCGCGGCCAACCGGGCGCGGCTCGGCATCTGCCTGCTGGCGCTGTGGAAGCTGATGCGCCACCCCGACACCCCGCGTGCACCCAAGCTGGTGGCGCTGCTGGTGCTGGCCTATGCGCTGAGCCCCATCGACCTGATCCCTGACTTCATCCCGGTGCTGGGCCAGCTCGACGAGCTCATCCTGCTGCCCCTGGGCATCGCGCTGGCGATCCGCCTCACGCCCGAGGCCCTGTGGCAGGCCCGGCTGCGCGAGGCCGAGGCCAGCGGCGGGCGGGCGCCCAAGCTCTTCTGGGGCGCGCTGCTGATCGTGGCGATCTGGCTGCTGTGCGCGGCTGCGGTGGGTTGGTGGCTGTGGGGACTCTGGAGCGGGGGGTGAGCCGCTTCGCTCCTGGGGAAGGAGGCCGGGTGCTTGGGGCGACGCCGGGTCGGGCAGCGCGCCGTTCGCCTGCAAGCGGGTGGGCGGGAAGCGCCTCGGCCGCGCGAGGGGCAGCGACCTGGACCGCCTTGGCTTGGGCGCTGGTGCTGGGGTGGGCGGCACCGCTCGCTGCGGCCGGCGCACCCCAGCGCCTCGAGGGGGTGGTCGTCCGCGTCATCGATGGCGACACCCTCTGGGTGCGGCTGGAAGGATCGGCCCGCGCCG
>CAISYQ010000431.1 GCA_903889735.1 uncultured Methylibium sp. | reverse complement strand
TTCATCACCTGCGGCAGCGTGGATGACGGCAAGAGCACGCTGATCGGGCGGCTGCTGTTTGAATCCAAGCTGCTGTTCGAGGACCAGCTGGCCGCGGTGGAGGCCGACTCGAAGAAGTGGGGCACGCAGGGCGACCAGATCGATTTCGCGCTGCTGGTGGACGGGCTGGCCGCCGAGCGGGAGCAGGGCATCACGATCGACGTGGCCTACCGCTTCTTCAGCACCGAGCGGCGCAAGTTCATCGTGGCCGACACGCCCGGCCACGAGCAGTACACGCGCAACATGGTCACCGGCGCCTCCACGGCCGACTGCGCGGTGCTGATGGTCGATGCCCGCAAGGGCCTGATGACGCAGACGCGCCGCCACAGCTTCCTGGTGCAGCTGCTGGGCATCCGCCATGTGCTGGTGGCCGTCAACAAGATGGACCTGGTCGACCACGCGCAGAAGACCTTCGACCGGATCGTCCAGGATTACCGGGCCTTTGCCGGTCCGCTGGGCTTCGAGAGCGTGACCTTTGTGCCGATGTCGGCCTTCAAGGGCGACAACGTGATCGACCCCAGCCCGCGCATGCCCTGGTACCAGGGACCGACGTTGATGGCCTGGCTGGAGACGGTGCCGCTGGACGCCAACCGCATGCGCGCCGCGCCGCTGCGGCTGCCGGTGCAGTGGGTCAACCGGCCGAACCTGGATTTCCGGGGCTTTGCGGGCACGGTGGTGTCGGGCGCCGTGGCGGTGGGTGAGCGCGTGCGGGTGCAGCCCTCGGGGCGCGAGAGCACGGTGGCGCGCATCGTCACCCAGGACGGCGACCTGCCCCAGGCCGTGGCCGGACAGGCGGTGACGCTGGTGCTGGCCGACGAGGTGGACATCTCGCGCGGCGATGTGATCTCGGCGGCCGCGTCGCCGGCCGAGGTGGCGGAGCAGTTTGAGTGCACAGTGGTGTGGATGGACGAGGAGCCGCTGCTGCCCGGCCGTCCCTACCTGATGAAGATCGGGGCGCGCACGGTGACGGCCACGGTCACCGACATCCGCCACCAGGTGAACGTCAACACGCTGGAGCATATGGCGGCCCGCAAGCTTGAGCTCAACGCCATCGGCGTGTGCCACCTGAGCCTGGACCGGGCGGTGGCCTTCGACGCCTACACGCTCAACCGGGACACGGGCGGCTTCATCCTGATCGACCGGATGTCCAACCGCACGGCCGGCGCGGGCATGCTGAATTTCGCACTGCGGCGCTCGCACAACATCCACCATCAGCCTGTGGATGTGGACCGGCACGCGCGCGCCGCGCTCAAGGGCCAGCGGCCCTGCGTGGTGTGGTTCACCGGGCTTTCGGGGGCGGGCAAGTCGAGCATCGCCAACCAGGTGGAGAAGGCTCTCCACGCGATGGGGCGGCACACCTACCTGCTCGACGGCGACAACGTGCGCCACGGCCTGAACCGCGACCTGGGCTTCACCCCGGAAGACCGGGTGGAGAACATCCGCCGCGTGGCCGAGGTGGCCCGGCTGATGGCCGATGCCGGGCTGATCGTGCTGACGGCCTTCATCTCGCCCTACCGCGCCGAGCGCGCGCTGGCGCGCAGCCTGATGCCCGAGGGCGAGTTTCTGGAGGTCTTCGTCGACACGCCGCTGGCGCTGGCCGAGGCCCGCGACCCGAAGGGCCTGTATCGCAAGGCGCGTCGCGGCGAGCTGAAGAACTTCACCGGCATCGACGCACCCTACGAGGTGCCTGAGCAGCCCGAGCTGCGCATCGACACGGCGGCGTTGTCGCTGGAGGAGGCCACAGCCCGGGTGATCGAGGCCTTGCGGGCGGCGGGCAAGCTCGAGCCGGAGGCCCCGTCGAGATGAGCTTGCCGCGCACCATCGCGATCATCGGCGCAGGTTTCAGCGGCGCGGCCACGGCCGTGAACCTGCTGCGGATGGGCGGGGCGCAGCCGCTTCGCGTGGTGCTGATCAACCGATCGGGCGCGATGGCGCGCGGCCTGGCCTACGGCACCTCGAGCCGCGACCATGTGCTCAACGTCCCGGCCGGCAACATGAGCGCGCTGGCCGACGACCCGGACGATTTCCTGCGCTACTGCCGCTGGGCCGACCCCGCGACCACGCCCTCGAGCTTCGTGCCCCGAAGGCTCTACGGGTCCTACCTGGAGGCGCTGCTGGATGCGGCCGAGCATGCGGCGCCGGAGTCGGTGACGCTGGAGCGCTGGGCGGGCGAGGTGAGCGCGATCGAGCTGGCACCCGCGGGGCAATCGGCTGCCGTGCGGCTGGAGGACGGGCGGGAGCTGCAGGCCGACCGCGTGGTGCTGGCCTTCGGTCATTTCGCGCCCGGGAAGCCCGCGATCCGCCAGCCGGCCTTCTACGCCGACCGCCACTACGTGGGTGACCCGTGGAGCGCGGCCGCGCTCCAGCGCATCGACCCGACCGAGCCGGTGTTGCTGTTCGGCTCGGGCCTGACCGCCGTGGACGGGGTGCTGAGCCTGGCGCGGCAGCGCCACGCCGGGCCGATCTGGTTGATGTCGCGCCGCGGGCTGTTGCCCAAGGCTCACCGCGAGCAGCGGGCGGTTCTTCCGCCGCAGGAGGCGCAGCGCCTCTTCGAGGCCATGGGCTCGACCGCGCGCAGCCAGCTGCGCGCGCTGCGCCGGGCCGTTCTTGAGCACGAGGCGCGGGGCCACGATTGGCGCGATGTGGTGGCGGCGCTCCGGCCCTTCACGCCGCGGTTGTGGGCGCGCCTGCCGACGCGGGAGAGGCAGCGCTTCGTGCGCCGCCTGCAGTCTTTCTGGGACGTGCTGCGCCACCGTTGCGCGCCCGAGGTCCACGCCCGCTTCATGGCGCTGATCGAATCCGGTCAGGTGCGGCTGTTGGCCGGGCGCCTGAGGGACTGCACGGTGACGGAGGGAGGCGTGGAGCTGGCCTGGGCGCCCCGCGGCAGTGCGGTCGAGCAGACGCTCAGGGTGGGTGCGGTGATCAACTGCTCGGGGCCCGATACGGACCTGGGCCGTGCCGCCAACCCGCTCATCCGTCAGCTGCTCGAACGCGGCGTGATGGATGCCGACGAGCTGCGCATCGGTGTGAAGGTGGACGCGGATGGCGCGCTGATCGCACGAGATGGCGCCGCATCGCCAGTGCTGCGTTACGTGGGGCCTTTGCTGCGCGCGCGCGACTGGGAGGCCACGGCGGTGCCTGAGTTGCGCATGCACGCCCGCGCGATGGCCGAGCGGCTGCTGGAGGAACTCGCCGAGGCGGCTCAGGCGCCGCCGTAGCGCCCCGTGATCATGCGCAGGTGCTCGCGCTGATCGGCCGCCAGGTAGGGCGTCAGCAGGCTCAGCACATGGTGGGCGCCGCGCATCAGGGCGGCGCTGGCGCTCTCGGGCTCCAGGGCGCGGCGCGGGTCGCGGGCGTATTCGAAGTTGAGCCAGTAGGTCAGAACCACCACCATGGCGGTGGCGACCGTTTCGGATTCAGGGTTGGCCCTGGCTTGGGGCTTGGTCAAGGACTTGCGCGGGGGTCCGCTTGAGGTCGGGTCGACCGGATCGCCGTTCAGCCCATCGATCACCGCCCGCACCGCCTGTTGCTTGTGCTGCAGCACGGACTGGAACTGCGTCTCCAGCAGGCGGTTGCGGCTGAGCAGGTCGTTGAGGTCGCGGTAGAGAAAGCGGTACTGCCAGATCAGCTCGAAGAGCATGTGGAAGAAGAGCCAGGCGTCCTCCACATCCTGCACGTCGGGTGCAGCGGCAAGCAGCTCGGTCAGCGCCTCCTCGTAGCGGCCGAACAGGCGGTTGGTGAGCGCTTCCTTGGCGGGGTAGTGGTAGTGCAGGTTGCCGGGGCTGATGCCGAGCTCGGCCGAAATCAGCGTGGTGCTGACGTTGGGCTCGCCGAAGCGGTTGAAGAGCGCCAGCGATGCCTCCAGAATGCGCTCGGCCGTGCGGCGGGG
>CAISYQ010000430.1 GCA_903889735.1 uncultured Methylibium sp. | reverse complement strand
GTGGCCTGGCCTATGCCGAGTACGCCGACCTGATCTGGTGCGAGACCGGCAAGCCGGATCTGGCCTTCGCCAAGGCCTTCGCCGACGCCATCCACGCCAAGTTCCCGGGCAAGCTGCTGGCCTACAACTGCAGCCCGTCCTTCAACTGGAAGAAGAACCTCGACGATGCCACCATTGCCAAGTTCCAGCGCGAGCTCGGCGCCATGGGCTACAAGTACCAGTTCATCACGCTGGCCGGCTTCCACAGCCTCAACTACAGCATGTTCGACCTGGCCTACGGCTACGCCCGCAACAACATGAGCGCCTTTGTCGAGCTGCAGGAGAAGGAATTCGCCGCCGCCGAGCGGGGTTTCACTGCGGTCAAGCACCAGCGCGAGGTCGGCACCGGCTACTTCGACGCCGTCACCACCACGATCGAGGCGCTGTCCTCCACCGCGGCGCTCAAGGGTTCGACCGAGGACGAGCAGTTCTTCGACGGCACCCACCACTGATCGGCGGCTCCGCTGCGGCGGTAGGAGGCCCGAAGGAGTTCACGCCTTCGGGCCTTCTTACCTCTGGCCTTGCTCGGGGGCCCGTTGGCCTTCTTGCCGGGTGGCTGGCCCGATGGCGCGGCCTACAATCTGCGCCGCACGAGCAAGGCAGGAAAAGTCGGGAGGGGCGATGACAGTGCGAACCAGCATCTCTTGCGCAAAGGTCCCTTCAGTCGCGACCTGAGCGCGTCGCCAGTCTCCTGACAAAGCGCGGTTTCTCCCGCGCTTTTTGGTTTTCGAAGAGGTGTCCCGATGATCTCGATCCAGCTTCCCGATGGTTCCCAGCGCCAGTTTCCCGGTCCTGTGACGGTGGCCGAGGTGGCGGCGTCGATCGGTGCCGGCCTGGCCAAGGCGGCGCTCGGTGGCCGGGTGGGGCAGGGCAGCGAGGCGGTTTTGGTCGACACCAGCCACCGGATCGAGGCCGACACCGCGCTGGCCATCGTCACCGACAAGGATCCCGATGGCCTGGAGATGATCCGCCACTCCACCGCCCACCTGCTGGCCTATGCGGTGAAGACGCTCTTCCCTGAAGCGCAGGTGACGATCGGTCCGGTGATCGACAACGGCTTCTTCTACGACTTCTCGTACAAGCGCCCCTTCACGCCCCAGGATTTGGCGTCCATCGAATCCAAGATGACCGAGCTGGCCCGCAGGGACGAGCGCGTCGAGCGTCGCGTGCTGCCGCGCGATGAGGCGATTGCGCATTTCAAGGCCCAGGGCGAGCACTACAAGGCCGAGATCATCGGCAGCATCCCGGCCGGGGAGGCGGTCTCGCTCTACCGTGAGGGCGGATTCGAGGATCTGTGCCGCGGCCCCCACGTGCCCAGCACCGGGCGTCTGAAGCATTTCAAGCTGATGAAGCTGGCCGGCGCCTACTGGCGCGGCGATCACCGCAACGAGATGCTCCAGCGCATCTACGGCACCGCCTGGGCCAGCAAGGACGACCTGCAGCAATACCTCACGCGCCTGGAGGAGGCCGAGAAGCGTGACCACCGGCGCCTCGGGCGTGAGCTTGACCTGTTTCACCTCGACGAGCATGCGCCGGGGCTGGTGTTCTGGCATCCGAAGGGCTGGACGGTCTGGCAGCAGGTCGAGCAGCACATGCGCCAGGTCTACCGCGACAACGGCTACCTCGAGGTCAAGGCGCCGCAGATCCTCGACCAGGGTCTGTGGGAGAAGACCGGCCACTGGGACAAGTACCGCGAGAACATGTTTGTCACCGAGTCGGAGAAGCGCGATTACGCGCTCAAGCCGATGAACTGCCCCGGCCACATCCTCATCTACAAGCAGGGCATCAAGAGCTACCGCGACCTGCCGCTGCGGTATGGGGAGTTCGGACAGTGCCACCGCAACGAGCCCTCGGGCGGCCTGCACGGCAT
>CAISYQ010000429.1 GCA_903889735.1 uncultured Methylibium sp. | reverse complement strand
GCACCGGTTCAAGACGACGCCAGCAGCCGACTGATGCGCGCGGTCGAGGCGCAGAACGCTGGGCAGATCGACACGGCGGAGGCACTCTTCAGGGCGGCGCTGGCGGATGAGCCCGCTGACTTGGCGGCCCGCTTTGCGGCCCACTACTCGCTGGGGGCGATCCTCGCCAACCGGCAAGACCAGGCCGAAGCGCTCACCCACCTGAATGCCGCGGTGGCCGGCAATCCGGCCTTCGCCCCCAGCTACCTGGCACGCGCCCAGATCCTGAAGCAGCTCAACCGCCCGGCCGAGGCCCTGGCCGACACCCAGATGGCGCTGCGGCTCGACGACAGCCTGGCCGTGGCCCAAGCGCTCGGCGCCGAGCTGCTCGGCGTGCTGGCGGTCCGGCCCCCGGCATCCGCCGGCCACGATTGCAATGCGCCCCTGGTGCTGCCGCAGCCGCTGATCGACCTCATGGCCCAGGCCGGGCCGCTGGCACAGGCGGGTCGGATGGAGGCCGTCCTGGCCCTGTACGAGCAATACGCCCAGACCGGCGATGCGGCCCATGCCTATGTCGGTTACTTCAACGCGGGCGTGCAGTTCAGCCAGGCCGAGCGAAAGCTGGAAGCCGAATCCTGCTTTCGCCGCAGCCTGGTCTTGCGCGCTGATTTCCTCCTGGCCCACCTCAACCTGGGCATCGTGCTGGAAGGCAACGGCCGGCCCGGGGACGCCGCCGCCCAGTGGCAGCAGGCGCTGTCTCTGACGGCCGCACACGCGCCCGAGAACGCGGCCCTCAAGGTCCAGCTCAGCAACACCCTCGGCCGGCTGCTGGAGGTGCTGCGCGAGTACGAAGGCGCCGAGCAGGCCCTGCAGGCCAGCCTGTCGATCAATCCCGACCAGCCGCAGGTGATTCACCATTGGGTGCACCTGCGCCAGAAGATGTGCCGATGGCCGGTGATCCACGGCATCGCCCGGACCGCGCAGCAGGTGCTGGAGGCGGCCTCACCGCTGGCGATGCTGGGCTTGAGCGACGACCCGGCCGAGCAACTGGCGAGCGCCCAGCGCTTCGTCGATGCCAAGGTGGGGCGCTTTGAGCGCATGGTGGCGCGCACGCACCGCTACGGTCATGAGCGCATCCGCATCGGCTACCTGTCCTCCGACCTCTCCACCCATGCGGTCTCTCTGCTGACGGTGCAGCTGTTCGAGAAGCACAACCGCGACCGCGTGGAGGTGCATGCCTTTTGCTGGAGCAAGGAGGACGGGACCGCCTTCCGCCAGCGCGTGCGCCGCGCCTTCGACCGCTACCACCCCATCGGTCACCTGGACGATGCTGGAGCCGCCGAGCTGATCCGCCAGCAGGAGATCGACGTGCTGGTGGATCTGCACGGCCTGACCTCCAATGCCCGCCCCAACATCGTGGCCCGCGGTCCGGCGCCGGTGCAGGTGGCCTACCTCGGCTTCCCCGGCCCGACCGCCTTGCCGCACATGGACTATGTGGTGGCCGACGACTTCCTGTTCCCCAAGGCCCTGGAGCCCCACTTCACCGAAGCCCCGCTGAGGCTGCCCACGCTCTTCCAGTGCAGCGACTCCCAGCGCGAGATCGGGTCCACGCCCACGCGCACGGAGCTGGGCCTGCCCGAATCGGCCTTCGTGTTCTGCGCCTTCAACAACAACTTCAAGTTCACGCCCGAGATGTTCGGCAGCTGGATGCGCATCCTGCGGGGCGCGCCCCACAGCGTGCTGTGGCTGCTGGAAGACAACCCCTGGTCGCGCAGCAACCTGCGCGCCGCCGCGATGGCCCACGGCATCGATCCCGACCGGCTCGTCTTCGCCGGCCGCGTGCTGCCGGCCGACTACCTGGCCCGTTTCCGTGCGGCCGATCTCTTCCTGGACACCTCGCCCTACAACGCCGGCACCACCGCCAACGACGCGCTCTGGGCGGGCCTGCCGCTGCTCACGCTCTCAGGCCGCACCTATGTGTCCCGCATGGCCGGCAGCCTGCTCACCAGCGCGGGCCTGCCCGAGTTGATCACCTTCGATGAGGCCGCCTACGAACGCCAGGCCATCCGCTGCGCCATCCACCCGGCCGAGATGCAAGCGCTGCGGCAGCGGTTGGCGGATCGGAGGGCGCGGGGGTGGCTGTTTGATACGGGGCGGTTTTGTGAGGAGTTCGAGGGGGCGCTGTGGGATGAGCTTTACCCGGGCCTGCCGGATTCGCTGCGGTAGCTTCAATCGCAAGACCTGTTCGGAATCGCCAAAACTGCGCACGCGCGTCCCCATGGTCTTTGAAGGGCCCAACGTCCTCCAGTGCTCGGAGGCAAGCGGCTCACTTGGCGGCTGCAATCTCGGCTGGTGGGGTTGGGGGCACCGGCACCTTGCGCATTACCGCAAAGATATGCGGCCCGCGCCATTCTTGAACCTCGAGCTTGAAAGCACCTGTGTAGCCGTAGATAGATGCCCAGCGGTTCACGTCGTCGAAGTAAAGGGGAAACGTCTCGTCGGTGATGAAGTTCACGTGGGTCGGATCACGGAACGTGACCGCGTGCGGATAAGCCGGCGTCAACGAGAGGAACAGGCCGCCCGGTTTGAGCACGCGGTAGACCTCATTCATCAACTCGATGAAGGCATTGCGGCGCTTGGGCGCGTAGATCAGGGGCGGGATGTGCTCGATGAAGTCGAAGGCTGTCACGAACTCGAACGATTCATCCTCGAACGGAATCGGCTCGATCACAAGATCGGCAGCGCGGATATTGCCAGTGAGGTCGTCGCGCACATCGACACCGAAAAGCTCGTCGGCGTTGAACGGGTTTTTCGGCCGCGAACCGCAGCCCAAATCAAGGGTTTTCGTCATGAAGTCGTCTCTGTCGAGGGTGATGCTTCAAATACGTCATAGAGGCGGCTGTCACGCAGCAATTGCTCGACGACTGCGCCGCGTGTCTCGGCCTCAGCGATTTCAGACGGCGTCATCTGCGCACGTGCCCCCACCAGCCATCGCTGTATCTGCTCAAGTGTGCGCAACGCCTTCAACGCCTCGCGGGCATAGAGTTCGGGTGCAAACCCGTTGTCGCGCAGCAGCTCAAAAAGGCGGAAGAAGGTGAGGGCCATGTCGAAGCTCTTGTAGGTAAGCCTCTTAGTGATCGCGTCGGGATTGTCCTGGCGGTAGAGGAACTGGCCCTCGCTGAACGCGACCTTGTTGCAGTTCATGAAGAACACGCGGCCCGAGTACTCATCGGCATTGACCGCGAAATCGGCGAAGCCCAGCCGGCGGATCAATTCGGCATTCCACAACGCATTTCCGGGAATGGTCCAGTCCAGCGATTGCACCATCGCGTCGCGGCCGGTCAGCTCCACGCTGCGGTCGCCCTTCAGGCCAATCAGGCTGCGGCAACGATCAGGTTCGTTCTCGTAATAGAACACCAAGTCAGGGATTACCGCGTCGGCGCCAGTCTCCACCGCCCGGGCATGCATCTTGGCCAGCCAGTCGCTGGAAAACAGGTCATCCTGCGAGGAATAGACAAAGTAGTTGCCGCGCATCTCCGGCAGCATCTTGTTCAATACCTTCGGCACGGAGCCCTGGTTGACGTCCATGTCAAGTACGCGCACGCGCGGATCGCGTGCGGCGTAGTCCTGCAGGATTGCCAAGCTGTCGTCGGTCGAGCAATCGTTGATGCACAGGACCTCGAAGTGCTGAAAGCTCTGCGCCAGCAGCGAATCGAGCGTGCGCGAAATGTATTGCGCACCGTTGTAGATCGGGATGAAGACGCTGATCAGCGGTTGCGAGGTCAGTGTCGGCGGCATCAGCAGTTGCAACGGCTTCCGCGCCACGGCACCGCTGTAGACATGCCATAGAGCGAGGAATTCCGTCTCCACGCGGTCGCCCTCATCGCCACCGGTGGCTAGGGCGGGCATCACGCCGCACAGCGCAGCCATGTCGTCCTGTTCACCATACCGCTCGACGATCACCGGGCACAGCCCCGAGAGGTTGGTTTGGGCCGCCGCGGGCTCCAATAAACCCAGGCGGCGACCCGACAGCGTGAGCGCGATGTAGGCCAGATGAGCCAGTTTCATCGGCCGACCCATCGGGTCAGCCGAGTGTTGGGCCGCGCTGGTGCGGAAATAGCCTAGATGCTCATTGATGTAGCCCAGCGGCGCACGGATGCTGGCCTTCAGGAAGGCGCCGAGGTCTTCCAGGCCGGTGAAGCAGATGCCGTCCAGGCTGGGGTCATCCAACAGAGGCGCCATGTCGGCGTGGAAGGTGGCGTTGGAGAACTCGCCCAGCCAGTTGGCGCTGACGCCCGCGGTGTGCGCGAACAGCAGCTTGGCGTCCAGCGCCAGCATGCGCTGCGGATGCGTGGCGATGGCTGGCGGTACGGGTAGATCTCGTGTCGGCTGGCCGGAATCCAGCGCCGTCCAGCGGCGGCTGACTGCGCATTGCAGGCGACCGTGGCTGTGCGCCGCCAAGTGACGCTCGTAAAAAGTCGGGTAGGGAATATCGTCGTCGAGCAGCAGGTGGAATAGCTCGGTCTGGCCACCGAAACGCTGTAGCAGCGCGCGGAAATTATCGTAGGCCCCGGTGCGCGGACCAGGCACGACCTCGACGCTCATATCGGCTACCGCCTGGCGCAGCGGCGTGTTGTCGCCCAGTGCCGCAACAAAAGCTTGGTCCGGGCTGTCGTCTGAAATGATGATCCGGGCGGGCTTGACGGTCTGGTGGCGCAGCGCCGCCAGCAACTCGACCAGGTACTTGGGCTTGTAGGCCGGGACCAGTGTGGTGAACTGCATGGTCAGGCCAGCGCCTTGCGGATGACGTCGGCCACGCGGTTCACATCGTCGCCCGTCATGTAGGGCGCGATGGGCAGGCTCAGCACCTGGTGTTGCAGCGCCTCGGCAATGGGTAGCGACGGCCAGATATGGTTGGCGTAAGCCTGCTGCTGGTGGCAGGCGATGGGGTAGTGCACAAGGTGGCCGATTCCGGCTTCGGTCAGCGCTGCCTGCACGGCGGCGCGCTGGGTCGTGCCAATGACCATCAGGTGCCACACCGGCTCGGCGCCGTCCACCACTTCGGGCAGCTGCAGGGGCAGGCCCTGCAGCGCTTCAAGATAGGCCGCAGCCAAGCGACGGCGAGCATCGTTGTCAGCATCGAGGGACGGCAGCTTGGCGCGAAGCACGGCTGCCTGTATCTCGTCTAGCCGCGAGTTCACGCCGGCCATTTCGTGCTTGTACTTGATGCTGGAGCCGTAGTTGCGCAGCATGCGCAGCTTCGCGGCGAGCGCTTCGTCGTTGGTCGTGATGGCACCGCCGTCGCCCAGTGCGCCGAGGTTTTTGCCGGGGTAAAAGCTGAAGCCGGCGGCGTCGCCAAGGCTGCCAGCACGCTTGCCTTCATAGCGCGCGCCGTGGGCCTGGGCCGCGTCCTCGATGACCTTCAGGCCATGCCGGCGCGCCTCACGCAACAGTGGCGCCATGTCGGCCGGCTGACCGTACAAGTGCACTGGCATGAGGGCCTTAGTGCGCGGCGTGATGGCGGCCTCGATGCGGGTCGGGTCGATGTTGTGCGTGCGCAAGTTGGGCTCTACAGGCACTGGTGTCGCGCCCGTCTGGCTGACAGCCAACCATGTGGCTATGAAGGTATTGGATGGCACGATCACTTCGTCGCCCTCGCCGATGCCATAGGCCTTCAAGATCAGCGTCAGCGCATCCAGGCCGTCGGCCACGCCGATGCAGTGCTTCACCTCGCAGTAGGCAGCGAACTCGCGCTCGAAGGCCGCTACCTCTTCGCCCAGGACATACCAGCCTGAATCGATGACGCGCGCGATGCCGGCGCGGATGGGGCCTTCATGGGAGGCATTCAGACGCTTGAGGTCGAGGAAAGAAATCGCCAGCGGTGCGCTCACTTGCTCCACCTCGCGCGCATGTATTCGGCGTAGTCGCGGTAGTAGTCGTCTTCGCTGTAGCGATTGGATGCCAGCACCATACAGACGGCGCCTGAAGAGAAGTTGTCCAGTTCGCGCCAGATCATCGGACAGACGTACAGGCCGTGGTAGGAGCGGTTAAGGTGGATCCGTTTCTTGTCCTTGCCGTCGTCGAGCACCACGTCAAAGCTGCCCGACATCGCCACGATGTACTGGTGCAGCTCTTTGTGCGCATGGCCGCCGCGCTCGGAGCCGCCGGGTACGTCGTAGAGGTAGTAGACGCGCTGGATGTCGAACGGGATGTGAACGCCGCCTTCTATAAAGGTCAGGTTCCCACGCGGGTCTTGGATCTTGGGCAAATCAAGGATCTTGCAGCTGTCGATGGACATGGGGGGCATCCTCTTTATGCGGCTGATTGTGGGCTGAGCCGCACCCTCGTCCGTGCCGGATTAACGCCGGTTCACCGCCGCATCTTCTTGAAACGTGTCGAGTAGATCTCCTGATCCAGGAACTCGACCTTGGCCGGCACCTTGTATGCCGCCAGTCTGGCCAAGCAGGCCTTGCGCAGACGCAGACGCAGGTCAGCCAGCGGCTCGGGCTCGTGCACGGCCACCTTCGCAAAGACGATCTGGCCCAGCAGCGCATGCTGCTCACCCACTACCACCACGTCGGCGACGTTAGGTTGCTCGAGGATTACGTCCTCCACCTCCGCTGGGTAGACCTTTTGGCCGCCAACATTGATGAGGTCCGTCACGCGGCCCAGGATTCGAAAGTAGTCGCCATCGACCTCCACGCGGTCCTGCGTGTTGAACCAGCCATCAGCATCGAAGCCCGACGGCGCGTTCAAGTAACCCACCATGCGGTAGTCGGAGCGGATCCAGAGGATGCCGTCACGCACCTGGGTCTCAAAGCCAGAGCCGCCGATGCGCACCCAAAGCGAGCCATCCGGCCGGGACTGCGAGCGCAGTACGCCGACTTCTGAAAGACCGTACGTCTGCTGAAGCTCCACGCCGGGGAAGCGCGTACGAATACGGTCCAGTGTGGCCTGCGGCATCGTCTCGGTGCCGTATGTGATTCGCTTCAGTGACGAGAGGTCGTAGCGTTGCGCCAGGTCGGTGGCGGCCAGCAGCGTCAGGAATGACGGTGTGGTGGGTAGCAGCTCGACTTTGTAGCTCTGAATGGCCTCGCAGATGGTGGCGATGGCGCGGTTTTCGGCCGTCACGACGGCGCCCAGGCTGGCCGTGATGGCCAGGATGGTGTTGATGCCGCCGAAGTGGTCCAGCATCAGGAACGGGATGGCCACGACCGGCGCGCGCCGCGCTCGAAACTTGTCCATGACGCGCTCGAAATCATGCAGCATGCCCTTGGGCTTGCCGGTCGAGCCTGACGAGAACAGGATCAGCCCTGCCTTGCCACTGGCGCGAAACTCGTCGAGCATTGGGCTGCTGACCGTTACCTCATGGGCTTTCAGTGTCCAACTTAGGCCGTCGAGTGCGAAATCGATGGCGTGGTCGCAGCCGGAGATTCGCAGCGCCTCGCCCTCCTCGATCACGGAGCCACGGGTCATCGGCACAACCAGTGTTTTCAGCGAGGCCAGCGCCAGGATCATGCAGAACACGTCGGGCGCGTAGTCTGCGAGCACGACGACAGCCTGGCCGGCCTTGACGTCGCGGTCACGCAGCTGGGCTGCGAACTCGGCAATGCGAGCTGACAGATGGCCGTAGGTCGTGACCTGGCCTTTGTGGACGAAGGCCTTCAGTGAGGGCTCAGCCGAACTAAACCGGTCGAGCAGCCATTGCATGGTCAAGCCACCAACTGCTCTTCGAGAACGAGGACGATCAGCTTGAACGACGTCGCATTGCCTGCGTCTTCATCGGGGATGCTCACGCCAAAGCTCTCTTCCAGCGCGAGCACGAGGTTCATCTGCTTCAGCGAATCCCAGCCGTCGATGTTGTCCATGCTGGCGTCATCACCAATGGCGGCCTCATCGACCATGAGGATCGTGGCCATCACCTGCTTCACCAATGCCTTGTCAACCATCGCGCAACTCCACCCATGCACTTTCGGCGAGCTGAACGGTGGTCAGCTCGGCCGTGTAGAAACGTGAGCCATCGGCTGCCTTGGTGGACAGCCTCAGGCCCAAGCGATCGTAGAAGTCTGCCACCTGGGCATTCTTGGCGGTTGGACGATAAGCGGCCTTCAACCGCTGCTTTCCGCGTGCCAGTGCATTGGCCACCACGGTTCGCCACAGTGCGAATTCGATGCCGCGGCCGATGACGCGACAGCTCATCAGGAAGGAATGCACCCGTACGGCGCCTGCATCCTCGGGGTCGTCCTCCGTGATCAGCACGCCCGTCAGACCATGCTCGGCGATGCGGTCGCTGACGGAGAACGAGTACACCGTCGCGTCGGGCCGCTCCATCAGCGTTGCCAGGTCGCCAGCCTGCAGCCGCTCGGTTGTCAGGTTGAACTGATTGGACTTGGCCATCAGTTCAGCAATGCGGGGAAGGTGCGCCTCGGCGTTGCGCTGCAGCGAAACGGCCAGGCCGAGCGAACGCAGGTAGTCCTCCTGGTTCGTGAAGCCGGCACGGGTCTCGGCAGCCCGCGCCAGCGCGCGGTACTGTTGCGTTTTCCCACGGCTCTCGGCGCTGATGCCGCCCGCGGTGAACAGCGGCACGATCTCGTCGCGCACCAGCGCCGGGTAGTCCTGCAGTGCCTTGGGCACCTGGAACACGCGCACTTGCGGTAGTTGGTCGCGCACCGCCTCGATCTCGAAGGCTGAATCGTCGATGAACACAAAGCTGTCCAACCCCAGATTCAGCTCGGCAGCCAGCGCGCGCAGGTTGCTGGGCTTGTCGGTCCAGTTCACCTTCTTGGCCACCAGCTGAGCGTCACGCAGCACCATGTCCGGGTGGTGGGCCAGCACTTCCTCCACGTCAGCCGGGTTGTTCTTGCTGTTCAGGCACAGCAGGACACCCTGCGCCTCCAGCGCTTTGAACTGATGCTGCACTGTCCAGAAGATGTTGCCGGGGAAGCTGTAGCGGTCGAGCTTGATACCGTCCAGCCCATCCTCGCCGACGATGCCGCCCCACAGGCTGTTGTCGCAGTCCAGCACCAGCACCTTGTGAAACTGCGTGCCAAAGCGGTGCGTGGCGGCGGCAGCGGCCAGAGCGAGCTGGTCCACGAAGCCCGCCGTGTACGGCGCCTTGCCGCGAAAGTAGAAGCGCGCGTCGAACGCATGGCGAGCGCCGAAGCGGGCCAGCAGACCGACAGTCTCGATCACTCTCACCTGTGGATGGCGTACGGCGACGTCGGTCAGGCCGTCATTGAAGACATCCAGGGCCTGTAGCTGCGCGCTGTGCGCACTAACGGCCGGGTTCATCAGGTGGCCGGCAAACAGCAGCACTTGAGGCACTGCGCTTGCAGCCTGCAGTGCGACTTCGAGCCGGTTCAGGTAGTCGATTTGCGCTGCGGTGCGCGTGTCGGCATCCAGCGTGTCAAGCTGTGCTTCCCAGCCTGGTTGCAGATTGTCGAAGAAAGGCAAGATGACAAGCAGGTCGACGCCCGCGGCGGCATGTGCCTGCGCGTCGCCCACCAGGTCGTCGTAGTTGCCTTTAGCCACCTGCAGACGCACGCCGGCTGCGTATGCGTGTCGACGCAGGTAGGTGCCCAGCAGGTCGACTGTGACGTTGGCGGCGATGCCGACCTTCAGCGTGCGGAATTCGGCAGAGCTGCCGTCCAGGGCTCTCAGAGCCTGCAGCACCTCCACCATGAGCGCGTCGGCGCGGCCCAGCGTCGCCATCGCATCGGCAGCATCGCTCATCACCATGCCATAGAGCCCCCGCCGTTGACGCGCAGGTTCTGGCCTGTCACGTAAGCCGCCTGCTCGGAGGCCAGATAGGCAACCGCACCGGCCGTGTCCTCGGGCTCCGCAAGGCGACGCAGCGGCGTCTGGCGTGCCGCCATCAGCTGCTGCTTTTCGGACACGGCGGAGATGAAGGCTGTGTTCGTCATGCCCGGGGACACCAGGTTGACCGTGATGCCTTGCGGGCCAAGCTCGACGGCAAGGTAGCGGGTCAGCGTCGACAGCGCGCCCTTGGCCAGCGCGTAGGCCGTCCAGCCCGCCACCGGCGTACCGTCCCAGGACTGGGATCCAATCGAAATCATCCGCCCACCGCCGGCCGACACCATGGCCGGTCTGCAGGCCTGGATCATCAACAGCGCGCTCTTGAGTTGCACGTCGAGCTGATGCTGCACGTCGCCCCAAGCGAGTTCATCAACGTTGCGCGCCACGATGCGAGGCGACGCGGCGTTGACGAGCACTGTCACGCCGCCAAAGCGGTGTACCGCCTCGCGGACGAGTCTGGCCGCACCAGCTTCCTCTGCCACGTCAGCCTGCACCGCCAACGCGCGGCCGCCGGCGGCCTGGATGCGGGTAACGATGGCTTGCGCCTTCTCGGGGCCTGAGCGGTAGTTCACGATCACGGCATGGCCGTCGGCCGCCAGCTTCTCACAGATCGCCCGGCCGATACCGCCCGCACCGCCGGTGACGATGGCCACCTTCAGCGCGGCCTGCGGCGCGTTGAATTTGGGCTTGGGCGGCTCCAGCAACTTGACCTTGCCGCCCCCCGACAGCACGACTTGGCCGTGCTGGTTGGTGATGCGCGTGTCCAACTCCAGTAGCCGGTCGCGCAAGTGCTTCTTGAGCACGGTGCAGGTCACCGTCAGCGTATCGCCCAGGCGGACCGGCAGGTTGAAGTCCATCGCCTGCGACACCCACAGCGCGCCGGGCCCAGGCAGCTTGGTGCCGATCACCGTCGAGATGAAGGATGCGCCCAGCATGCCGTGGACGACGATTTCCTTGAACGAGGTCTCCGCCGCGTAGTCTGCATCGACGTGCAGGGGGTTGTCGTCACCGGTCAGCTCGACGAAGCGACGGATGTCTGCCTCGGTAATGGTCTTGGTCAGCGACTCCATATCGCCTTCCTTCAGGGTTTCGAGATCTGCGAATACGCTCATCGTCCGGCCCCCATACTCCAGCGCCAGACGCTGGCTGCGAAGTTAAAGCCAGCGCCCACGCCGGCCAGCACGACAAGGTTGCCGGGCTTGATGAGGCCGCCCGCCACCGCCTCGCTCAGCGCGATCGCCAGTGACGCCGAACCGCTGTTGCCCACCGTCGCGACGTTGGTATAGGTCTTGTCCATGCCCAGCCCCATCTTGCGCACCAAGTATTCGATGAGCCGCAGGTTGGCCTGGTGGAAGACCATGAAATCCAGCGACTTCAAGTCCACGCCGGCCTTCTCGCAGGCCCGACGCACCGTGGGCGGCAAGTGCGTGATGGCCTGCTTCCAGGTGGCGATGCCGTTCATCTCCATCAGGTCCACAGCGGCGTCGAACGCTCGTCCGTTGTTGGCGTGCGCCGCTCCTCCGCCGCGCAGGCGTACGGCCTCGTAGTTCGACGGATCGGTATGGAAAGCCGAGGCCAGGATGCCCTGCCCTGCCTTGGCCGGGCCGAGTACGGCGGCTCCCGCGCCGTCGCTGAGGTAGATGGCGGTGTTGGCGTCTGTGCGGTCGATGTAACGGCTGCAGAACTCGACGCCGATGATGAGCCCGTAGCCGACGGACGGGTCCACGCGCATGCGGTCCGACCCGGCCGTCAGCCCGGCAACGAAACCGGAGCAGTTGGCCTGCAGGTCGTAGATCTGCGCGCTCTTGGCGCCGAGCTGCTGGGCCACCTTGGCCGACAGCGGCGGGAACTGGTAGTCGCCCGAGAAGGTGCAGCAGATGATGAGGCCCAGTTGGTCGGGCGTGACGCCGGCCATCTCCAGCGCCTGGCGCGCGGCGTTGACCGAGTAGTCCCAGGCCGTGTCATCGGGCGCCGCGATGTAGCGGCGCTCGATGCCGGTCTTCTCGACGATCCACTCGGGTGCCACGTCAAGGTTGCGACACAGGCTTTCGTTGTCCTCGAACTGGGCCGGCAGGTGGTGGCCGACGCCGATGATGGAGACGGCGGGCAGGTGGGGATTGAGCATGGTCAGGCAGGAACGGCGGCTGACATGAAGACGCGCAGTTCTTCGTTGCCGGCGTGGATCGCATCGATGGTCGCCGTGCCGCCGTGGCCTGGCAGCACCAGTGTGTTGCCCGGGATCCAGGCGAACAACGCCTTCAGCGAGACGCGCAGTTGGTCATGGTCTTCGCCCGGCAGCTTGGACAGCGCCGTTCGCCGCGCATACAGCGAGTCGCCGGAGAACAGCAGGCCATCGACGAGGATGCCCGCGCTACCCGGCGTGTGGCCCGGCAGCGCGTGGAACATGAAGTGGCGGCCGGCCACGTCCAGGCTTGCAACCTCCTCGGCCAGCAGGGTGAACTCGGGCAATGTGATGCGCGCCTTGATGTTGAACGCGGCCATCAAGAAGTTGGACAGCTTGGCGGTCTTCACGTCCTTCGCACGAAGGTAAATGGGGATGCCATAACGAACCTGGAGCGTCGCCGTGCTTCCGACATGGTCGAAATGACCGTGCGTGCACAACACCGCAACAGGTGTCCAGCCGCTGTCGACAATGGCAGCGTCGATGCGCTCGTGATCCAGCCCTGGATCGACGACCACACAGGTGCCGGACTGCTGCGGGTCGGCCAGCAGGTAGGTGTTCGATTGCAGCTCGTGGTTGGTGATGCGACGCAGCGCACCACCGAGCAAACTCTCGACCATAGCCATGTCAGTTCACCCCGCCGAGAAAAACGGTCTGGGCCGTGACATAGCTGCTGCGCTCGCTGGCGAAGAAGTCCACCACGTTGAGGATGTCGTCGGCCGTCGCATAGCGTGGCATGGGCAGACCAGCAACGACGGCATCGACCTTGTCGCGCGGCAACTGGCCCAACATGTCGGTCTCGATGGCCGTGATGCCCAGTGTGTTGCAGGTGATGTTCAGCGGTGCGAATTCCTTGGCCATCACGTTGGCCAGGGTCGCTACGGCGGCCTTCGTGGCCGCGTAGATCGAGTCGCCGATGGGCTCTAGGCTGGCGGCCATGGAGCCGATGTTGATGATGCGGCCCCACTTGCCCTTGCGCATCAGCTTGGCCGCCTCGCGTGACACCATAAAAGTGCCGAACAGGTTGGTTTCCAGCATGCCAAGGGCAGCAGCCGGCGGCATGATCATCGAGTACTGCGACGTCAGCACGGCCGCGTTGTTGACAACGATGTCGACGCGGCCGAAGGTCTTGCGAACCTGATTGAAGCCGCGGACCACCGACTCGGCATCGCCCAATTCCACCGCGATCGGCGTGTATCCCTTGACGGACAAGTCGTCGGCATGGCGGCTGAATCCGATGACCTGCGCACCTTCACGCAGGAAATGCTCCGCAAGCAGTCGACCAACCCCGCGGCGCGCGCCGGTCACGAGGACGATCTTGCCTGAGTAGCGCATCAGGCCAACAGCTCCACGATGTAACTCTTCAGCGCGGCGACGTTGGTAAAGGGCACCGGGTCGCGGCTCATGGCCTTGTCGTCGGTCAGACTGACGGGCTTGCCGAACTCGTCGGACACGGCGGTTTCTAGGTCGACGATTACCGACACCAGCGACAGCGAATCAAGCGCCGAGCCCTCGCCGAACAGGCAGGTATCTAGGCCAATGGTGATCTGTTGGTCGGCGGCGCGCTCCTCGTTGAGCGTGCGTAACGCCTGGTAGATTGTTTTCAGAACAGCGGATTCTTGCGGAGTGCTCATGGTCTCATTCCTTGGGTTGCAGCACCGCGGCCTTGCGGCCAGCGGCAATCAGCGAATTCATGCGCGGCAGCGCCTGCGTGCGGTACTCCTCCGCCAGCATACCCATCGAGACGGCGTCCTGGAAATGGCCGTTGATGAAGTAATGCTTGCGCATCCGGCCCTCCTCCTTCATGCCGAGGAACTTCTGCCACTTGATCATCAGCTTGTTGTCGGACGCCACGGTGCCGAAGATGCGCTGCAGGCCGAGGCGGTCGAACGCTAGTCCGTACACCAGCTTCATGGCCTCGACGGCCGCCGGGACGCCGCGCACCGCGTCTTCGTCGCCGATCAGGAACCGGCCTGGCTCGCAGTGGCTGTGCTCGGCGTCAATGCCGATGACGGACACCATGCCTACCTCACGACCGTCCTTGAGCCGGATGACGAAGTTGTACTCGGCCTCGGGCCGCTTGGCGATCCACTCGGCCTGCTGGTCCACCCTGGCGGCGCCGCGGTTCAGGTTGGCCGCGCGCTGGCTTTGCCGCCAGCCAAATGTGAGTTCAGCATGCGCAGGCGTCAGCGGCACAAGATCGACAAACTCGCCGGTCAGGGTCAGCGAAGGCATGTCAGGCCTTTGGGGTTAGCACCATCGCCAACGCACCGGGCACGGGTAGGTCACGCTTGGCCGGCGCATAAGCGTTGGCGAAGAAACTATTTTCCACGTGCATGCCGGCAGCCTCCACCTGCGCGATGATCTCCTCAGGTTTTCTGTAGAGGTAGATGTGGTCGGCATGCGCAGCGTTCAGCGCCGCCGTCACGAACAGGCGGCCACCCAGCGTGGTGAGCTTCTTTAGGCCGACGAGGAAGGCCACGGGGTCCTCCAAGTGTTCCAGCACCTCCACGCAGATGACAGCGCGGTACTGCTGCGAGCTTCCTTCTTCCAGGATGTTCTGCTGACGTAGCGTGTAGCGAGGTCCAAAACCGAAGCTGCCGACGTGGGCGCCGGTGAATTCCAGCGACAGTGGGCTGATGTCCAGCCCTGTGCCGCGCAGCGCGGGTAGCGTCTGCAGCGCCAGGCGCGAGTAGATGCCGGTGCCGACGCCAACTTCGGCGAACTCCTCGACGCCTTCGCGCAGCAGCCACGGCAGGAAGAAGCCCTTGAAGTATTCGATCTGCTGGTAGTGGTGCGTCCACAGATAATGCGACAGCAGCAGGCCCGGCAGGTACTGGCGGCGCATGTAGTCATCGTTGTAGTACACCTCGGCGGCTGCCTCGGCATAGGTCTTGGCGGGGTAGCTCAGCTCCTGCTCAAATCGTTTCTGGCGGCGCATGGAGTCCATCACGAAGACCGCGTAGCCCTTGATCGCGTCCTGGAGTTCGACATCGCTACCGTAGACGTTCCGGAGCATGGCCGAGAAGTCGGCCTCCCAGGCTGGCCCGAACTCGGCCGCCGCTCGACGAACGCTCTCCCGCGCGAAGCGGGCTGAGCTTTCCATCATCGTCAGGAGCTTGGCAATCGGCGCCGAGGCTGTCGGGAGCATGCGTGTCCTTTTCCGGAGGAATACAAGCTCACAGTAGACCTCAAAAATGAGGCTACGTAACAGCGAGAACCGGGTGGGATGCCATCCTTATCGGGCCGTGGGAACGGCCCTCAGCGCAGAGTCGCGGTGATGCCGCGGCCCATAGGCCACCGCATCGTGACAACTTACTGCGAGTCGAACAATACGCTCATGTGCCGGATACGCACCGGGTAGTGGCCGCTCTAAGCGCCGATCACGTTGAACAACGACCGGCTTCCTCTTTGCGGAGATACAAGGTTGGGACACCAGTCATCTCGGGACTTCCCGAGCCGCATTGAGCTCGGATATGGGCGATAGGTCTCTCACAGGACCATAAGCCAGTTGCCGGCTCTTCGATCTACCGATTGGCTTTTCTAAGATCCGCTGGGTCATTCAACGCATCATGAAAAGGCTGCGACAGTACCCACCTCGGTGATCGATGAAATCGACCGTCAAGGTGGGCAGCGCAGCTTCCCTCTTGTAAATCAGACTGGTTTACCTCCCGATGACAGCAGTCCCTGGTTCGACGCATCCGAGAGGCGCGTCACCTTGAGTCTCGTGTCATCAGTTGCAGCCGCCCCGGACAAGCTCAGCTGATTGCCGTTCGCGTCGAACTGCCTCATCACATCCACCAGACCCGCCAAGGGCGCGGTACCTCCCGATGCGGCTGCCAGTGTGGGGAGAGCATTGGAGTCCTTTGCTTCCGCGCCGTCCAGGCCCGCGTCGGAAGAGTCGGCATGGAATGAGCCTATGGCCTGAGCCAACCCGCTCACTCGGGTGCGTAAGTCGCCGGCTGTTACTGCCGTCGGCGTATCCAGGGCTGCGGGATCGTTCCCTGCGGTGTCGGCCGTGGCGAGGGCGCCGGAAGGGGCCCACGAAGCTGCCGCCGGCTCTGACATTGCCAGCGGCGGTGGCATCACGGTCTGTCCCGTTTCTGGAGACGGTGGGCTTGTGTCCAGCGCATCGGCCGTTGCCGCGCCGGCTGACCGATCGGCCACGAACCACAGGTCCGCCATCTGGTGGGTGGACCCATCCGAGGTCTGATAGCTCGACTCCAGGCTCACCAAGTTGCCGTTGTCCTTGCTCAGCTCATTCGATGTGGCCAGGCTCATGCTGGTGATGCCCAGGGATTCAAGGCTGACAACCTCACCGGACTCCGTCTGGCCCAAGCTGCCGCTGTCGACCCAGACACGCAGGTCTGCCCAGGCCGCGTCGTCGCTGTTGATGACACCGTCGGAGTTGCTGTCGAGCTCGCGCAGCGCCACATAGCCATCTGTTGCCTTGGCGCCTGATGAAAGCGTGGTGGAAGAGCCGAACAGCTCACTGCCGTCGTTGATCACACCGTCTTGGTTGCGGTCCAGGACCAACAGACCATCGCCGCTGCTGATCCAGCCGGTGGCCGTCGCTTGGCCTTGAGCGTAGAGATCGAAGCTGACACCCTCGCTCACGCTGCGCGAGTAGATGCCGTCGCTGTTCAAGTCCAGAACCAGCGGCGTGCCCAGTGCGAGGTGCGAGATTTGATCAGTGGTGAAGGCTTGGATTTGAGCCGTGGTCATTGACTCAACCTGCGCCGTGCTGAGGGCAGCCACCTGGTTGGTGGTGAGGGCGACCACGGCATCCGTGGTCAGTGCCACGAGCTGATTGGTCTTGAGCGCGGCCACGTCGACCGTCTGCAGGGCCTGCACCTGATCGGTGGTGAGGGCCACGATGCCTGCGGTGGT
>CAISYQ010000428.1 GCA_903889735.1 uncultured Methylibium sp. | reverse complement strand
GCACCCGCCAGTCCCCCGGCGCCGTCATCACCAGCCCGGCGGGGCGCAGGCGTTCGATGTCAGCCAGCAGCTGCCCCTGCAGGCTGCCGTGGTTGGCGGGGTCGTCCAGCTGCAGGTAATGCAAGGGCCGGCCGGCCATGCGCAGGGTCTGCGCGAAATGCCGCATCGCGGCCAGGAACATCACCGTGCGCGGCTTGCTCGAACTCACATGCGTCGATTCCTCGGTCACCTCAGCCATCCACACCGCGTCTTGCGTGGTGTCGAAGCCGTCGAACGCGGCGGCATCCAGATCGAGCTGGTCGCCCAGCACGAGGACCAGGTGGCGCAGCTCAGCCACGCGCACCCCGAACGCGCTTGCAAACGCCAGGGGAGGGCACCCACCTGGCGCCGCGGCGGACACCGCGGAGGCGGCAGGTCCTTGGTCGGCCGCAAGCCCAGCGGGGCTTGCCGGGCCATGTGGGCTTGTCGCCGCAGAGCGTGGGGACGGAGGGTGTCATCGGCGTGCAGCCTGGGTTGCGGCGGCAAAGCGGCCGATTCAGCAGGCGCCCATGCTACCCACGATATGAACCACCCAGGAGCGGTTCACAATTCGATCTGTGCGCTTCTTGACAGTCGGTATGGCCGAGCGAAGGGGCGTGAGGAGCTGCCGTGATGACCGTTTTGGATCTGGAGGCCGAAGCGTTGCGAATCCTCGCCGCACGCGCTGGTCGCGCCACGCTGGCACCCATCACCGACCGAACGGAATTGTCCATAGCGGACGCCTATGTCATTCAGGCGCTGCTAACCAAGGCGCGTGCCGCACGAGGTGAGCGCGTGATCGGCTGGAAGCTCGGCTACACCTCGCTGGTGATGCGCCAACAGATGGGAATTGATTCACCAAACTTCGGCCCTCTGACAGATGCCATGCTGCTGGAGGATGGTGGTTTGACTCCACAGACGATGACCCAGCCGCGCGTGGAGCCAGAGATTGCGCTGCGGTTTGCGCGTGACGTGCCGACCGGCGCCGATCGGACAGCCGTGCTGGACTGCGTGGGATCTGCGCATGCGTGCCTGGAGATCGTTGACTCTGTCTGGGCCGACTACCGATTCAAGCTCGCGGACAACACAGCCGATGGCTCGTCGGCCGCTGGCGTGGTGCTTGGGCCCGCGCTGTCGCTGCATGCCATTGACCGTATCGAAGTGTCGCTCTGGGTCGACGGAGAGCCAGCAGGCGTCGGCGTGGGTAGCGACGCCAGCGGCCACCCGGCAGACGGAGTCGCCTGGTTGGTGGCTCAGTTGGCGGCGCGCAACGACAGACTCAGGGCAGGTGATGTAGTCATTACGGGCGGTCTCACGAGGGCTGCGCCATTGATGTCCGGTTCGGTCATCAGCGCGCGGTTCGCTTGCGACCCCCCCGTCAAGGTCTCAGTTCGCCGTGGCTGAGAACAAGCCTCACTTCAACACGGGTGGTGCAGCCCCAGTTGCCGATGGAGCGTGATTTCGGCCGCTTCAGCTCAGCCGCGGCCTCGAGGGAGCAGGTCTTCTTCGGGTGATCATCCGCTGGGTTCGTCGTTTGTGGGGAACGTTTCTGTGTATCAGCCGCTACATAGTGGCTACATGGCCGCCCAGACGCAGAGGCAAAGAAAAAGGACCTAGACGCCTGAGCATCTAAGTCCTTGATTTCACTAGCTAATTTTGGCTCCCCGACCTGGGCTCGAACCAGGGACCTACGGATTAACAGTCCGGCGCTCTACCAACTGAGCTATCGAGGAAACGAGCCCGAAAGTATAGCGTCAATCCTGCGGCTTCAGAGGTCGGCCTGGAGCGAAACGCGCCAGGTGCGGGGCGCCATCGGGTAGAGGTAGACATGACCGAACTGGTAGGGGGCTTCCTTCCAGGCGCGGCGGTCGGCGAGGTTGTCGATGCCGGCGCGCCACAGCAGGCGTTGGCCGGCGGCGATGCGTTGCTCGTAGTTGGTGCCGACGTCGATGCGGGCCCAGCCCGCCACGCTTGGGGCGCCCGCTCCGGGCATGACCGTGCGGTCGCTCTCGGCGGTGAGCGCGCCGAAAGCCTTGAGGGCCGGGAGTGCCGCGAACTCGTGGCTCGCCTGCAGGCGCAGGCTGCGCTCGGGCACGTTGGCCGGGCGGGTGCCGTTCAGGGCGGCGTCGGTGCTGCCTTCACGCTCGGCGCGCAGCCACTGGGCGCTGCCGCCCAAGGTCCAGGCACCGAGCCGGGATTGCGCGTTGAGCTCGAGTCCGCGGTGGACCTGCAGGCCGTCGGCGACGATGCGGGTCAGGCTGTCGGTGCCCACGATCTCGGTGATGGCCGGCTGCTCGATCTCGAAGACCGCCAGACCCGCGCTGAAACCGTCGCCCGCCAGCCTATAGCCGACTTCCGTCTGGCGGCTCTTGCGGGCAGGTTGGGCCTGGCCGGCATCGGCGTATTCGGGCCGGCCGGGCACCACCGCCGATTCGACGCCGCGGCCCCAGCTGGCATAGAGCGCGTGGCCGGGTGCCACCGACCAGCTGCCGCCGAGCCAGGGGGTGGTGAAACTCTGCGTGTAGCTTGTGGTTGCCGTGTCCCCCGGTTGTTTGGATTCCTCGCAGACCGGGCGGCCGACCATGGGGGCGGCGTAGGGGTCGCTGTTGGCGCAGGTTGAGCGTTCGAGCTTCGTATGGCGCAGGCCGAGCCAGAGGCCCAAGGTCGGGCTCAGCTGGATGGCGTCGCGCAGGTAGAGCTCGGTGCTGCGCTCGTCCCGGTGGGTGTTCGAGTCGTACATCGTCGCGTCGGGGCCGGTCACCGCTCGGCCGTCCACCGTGGCCGGGCCCGCGTAGTTGTAGGCCTGACCCTGGAGCCTCGACTCGAAGTGGCTGCGCAACACCCCGGCGGTGAGCGCGTGCGAAACCGTGCCGGTTTGCAGCTTCCCCTGCAGACTCAGATCGGCCGCATCCATGCGGCGGCGTTCGTTCTCGCTGCGGAAGTCGTAGAGGTCAAAGCTGCCGTCGGGGCAGTAGCGGTCTGGGTAGTAGATGTCACCCGTGGCGTCGTAGCAGCCGAACGGAAACGCCGCCCGGTCGTCCGTCTTCAACTGCTGGCTGCCCAGGTGCAGCACCGCGCGCCAGTCGGCGTTGAGCTTCTGGGTCAGGCGCAGGCTGGCGGTGTGGCCCTGAAAGACCACCGGCTGGCTCCAGGGCTGGTTGTTCAGGTTGATGCGGGGGTCGGTGTCGCGGGCGCTGGGCACGCGATCGCCCAGCAGGCTGAAACCGGGCTGGCTGGCCTGGCTGCGCCGGCTGGATTCGATCTCGGCCTCGATCAGGGTGCCCGGCGCGAGCCACCAGTCGCCGGCCACGGCCAGCAGGTGGCGGTGGCCGTCGGCGCTGCGCAGCTCCGGGTCGAGGTGCTCAATAGCGGCATTGACCCGCAGGCCGAAGACGCGTTGCTCGCCGAAGCGGGTGGACAGGTCCACCGCCGCCAGGGCGGTCTGCGCACCGCGCAGCTCCACGGTGACCGAGCGCAGGTCTACCTCGGGCCGCTTGACGACCAGGTTGACCAGCCCGCCCGGGGCGCTGGTGCCGGCCTGGATGCCGCTGGTGCCCTTGAGCAGTTCGAGACGGGACTTGTTGTCCAGCCCGATGGCGGTCTCGCCAGTGATGGGCAGGCCGTCGCGCCGGTAGTTGTAGCGCTGGTCGATGACGAAGCCGCGCACAGTGAGGCTGTCCCAGTAGCCCACGGCGTTGTAGGCGTCGGAGACGCTGGCGTCCTGGCGAGCCAGCTCGCGCAGGCCCTGGGAGCCGCTGTCCTTGAGCTGGGCCTCGTTGACCGAAACCGCCTGCAGCGGCAGGCGCTCGATGGGTGTGTCGCCGAAGCCGGCCACATCGGCCAGCGGCAGCGCGATGCGCGCGCTGACCGTGACGGGCGGCAGCTGGGCCGCTGGGACTGCAGCTGGGGCAGGGGGCGCGGGTGGCACCGTCTGCGAGGCGGCGGCGCCGCAGAGTCCGGCACATGCGAGCGCGATGCTGTTGTGTCTGAAGCGGCGCAGCCGGGAGGAGGAGCTGTGTGTGTGTGCCATCGTCTTTCCGTTCGATGGCAGGTGGGCGCTGCTGCGAACGGGCCGCTGACGACCAGAGGTCGGGCGGGCCACCGAGGCTTGACGCTTCCCTGCGCGAGGATTACCTCAATCAGGTTCAAAGGGACTTTCTCAGCCAGCGCCTTGGTGAAGGCGCCAGCACCCCTAGCTTGTGTAGCGTGCCGTGACACGCAACGAAACAATTATGTCATCGACGTGTCTGCAGATGAATAAGGACCCTTCCACGGTCGACCATGAAAAAAGCCCGCGCGCGCGGGCTTGTGTGGGAGCCGGGCGCCGACCCTTCAGTCGAACACCGGCGACTCGACCCCGAGCACCTTGTGCAGCTTGGGGCTGGTGGTCGTGTACTGCAGGTGGATGCGCTTGTCTGGGAAGACATAGGGCGCAGCGCCGAAGGCGGCCAGGGCGGCCTCGTGGAAGCCCGAGAGGATCAGCTTCTTCTTGCCCGGGTAGGTGTTGATGTCGCCCACCGCGAAGATGCCGGGGACATTGGTCTCGAAGGTCTCGGTGTTCACGACCAGCTGCTTGCGCTCGATGCTCAGCCCCCATTCGGCGATGGGGCCGAGCTTCGGACTCAGGCCGAAGAAGACCAGCAGCATGTCCAGCGGCACGAGGCGCGTGATGCCATCGCCGCCGGTGACCTTGATATTGGTGAGCAGACCGTCCTTTTCCTCGATGCCGGTGACCTGACCCACCATGAACTGCATCTCGTAGGCCTCGCACAGCTCACGCATGCGGGCCACGCTGGCCGGTGCGGCCTTGAAGCCGTCGCGGCGGTGGATGAGGATGACGCTCTCGGCCTTGTTCGGGCCGTCCTGCACGAAGTTCAGCGTCCAGTCGAGGGCTGAGTCGCCGCCGCCGACGATCACCAGGTTTTTGCCTGCGAACTGCGCGGGGTTGCGCACGCGGTAGTGCAACTGGGTGTCGGTGTAGGCGTCGAGGCCGTCGACCTTCAGGGTGCGCGGCTGGAACGAACCCACACCGCCCGCGATGAAGAGGGTCTTGGTGATGAAGCGCGTGCCCTTGCTGGTGGCGAGGTCGAACCGGCCATCCTCGCGGCGGGCCACGAGCGTGACCTCCTGCCCGAGGTGGAAGGTGGCGCCGAAGGGCTCGATCTGCTTGAGCAGGTTGTCGGTGAGCTCCTTGCCGGTGCACACCGGAACGGCCGGAATGTCGTAGATGGGCTTGTCGGGGTAGAGCTCGATGCACTGGCCGCCGGGGTAGGCGAGCGAGTCGATGATGTGGGCCTTGATCTCCAGCAGGCCGAGCTCGAAGACCTGGAAGAGGCCGACCGGGCCGGCGCCGACGATGACGGCATCGGTCTCGATCGGGCCGTCGTGCGAGGCGGCAGTGGCGGAGACGGCGGGGTTCAGTTGGGGTTCCATGCGGCGGCTTGTCCGGGCTTGCTCAGGGGATCAGCGGATCAGCGGATCAGCTGGTCGAGCTTGTCCGTCTTGTCTTTCCACTCATCGGCGTCGGGCAGCGCCGTCTTGCGCTTGGTGATGCTGGGCCACTTGCGCGACAGCTCGGCATTGAGCTTGATGAAGTGCATCTGGTGGCTGGGCACGTCTTCCTCAGGGAGGATGGCGTTGACCGGGCATTCGGGGATGCAGACCGCGCAGTCGATGCACTCGTCCGGGTCGATGGTCAGGAAGTTCGGACCTTCGCGGAAGCAGTCGACGGGGCAGACGTCGACGCAGTCGGTGTACTTGCAGCGGATGCAGGCTTCGGTGACGACGTGGGTCATGGCAGTGAAGGCGCTGGGTGGTGGGCGGCGCGCAGCGTGGGGAGCTGTGCGAGAGCTTTGATTTTAGGGGTTGGTGACGCGGGTCGTGCCCTTGCGGGCATGCGCGGACGGGGTTGAGCGCTCGGTGGCCTGTTCGGTGGCCCGAAGGGTGTCGTGTTCTGTGGCGATTCCGGGGGCGTGTTCGGTCGCTCGCTCAGGGACAGCAGTGGCCGACTCCAGCGACGAAGCGCCCACGCCCACCGTCACGACGGTGGGGCGCCCGGCGTGCAGCAGGCTGGCCTCGCCGAGCGAGGCGACCTGGTGGTCGCTGGCGAGCTGGTCGGGGCAGCCGGCCCGCGACACCACGCTGACCGGCGTGTCCGCCGCCCAACCGGCCTCGCGCAGCTGGCGCGACAGGGCGGCAAGCTGGCGGCCGGCCATGTAGAAAACCTCGGTGTCGGCGCTGCGGGTGGCCTGCAGATCGCCGCTGCGCGTCATGGCGGTGGTGAGGCTGACGCTGCGGCCGCTGCCGCGGCGGGTCAGCGGGCGCTGCGTGGCGGCGGCCGCGGCAATGGCCGCGGTCACACCCGGCACCACCTCGGCCGGGATGCCGGCCTGCGCCAGCGCCCGCAGTTCTTCCTCCAGGCGACCGAAGACGCTGGGGTCCCCGCCCTTGAGCCTGAGCACCCGCAGCCCCTGGCGGGCAAAGTCCACCAGCAGGGCGTTGATGCGGGTCTGGCCGGTGGAGTCGCAGAAGCCGCGCTTGCCCACGTCGATCCAGCGCGCCTGCGGTGCCAACCCGCGCAGGGCCGGGTCGGTGAGGGCGTCGAACAGCACCAGCTCGGCCGCGGCCAGGCGGCGTACGCCGCGCACGGTGATCAGGTCGGCCGCGCCCGGACCGGCCCCGACGAAGACCACGGGGTGAAGCGGCGGGGCGGTGTTCATGGGCTTGCTCAGGCCACCAGCAGCGCGCCGCTGGTGCGGTTGCTGGCGGGATCGACCACGATCAAGGCGCCGCCGATGCGGTTGTCGGCATAGGGCTCGACCGGCAGGGCGGACTGGGTCTCGATCTGCACGCGGCCGATCTCGTTGACGGCGAGTTCGTGCGCGTCGCTGTCTTCCAGGGTGTGGATGTCGCGGCGGCCATCGATGGCGGTGATGCGCGCCTGCACCCACCGATGACCATGGCGCAACCAGTACTTGCGGCCGATCTGGGCCGGCTCGGTATCCAGCCAGGCCAGCGTGGCGGCGAAGCGCTGGGTGGTGGCCAGCGCCGCGGCCTCGCCCGGGGCGGCATCGGCGATCCAGTCGCCGCGCGAGACGTCGAGCTGGCGGTCCAGCACCAGGCCGGCCGACTCCCCGGCCTCGCAGGCCGCGACCACCTCGCCCGCCCGCCGCAGTTCGGCGACGACCGCCGTCTGCCCGCTCGGGAAGATTCGCACCGTGTCGCCAACCTGCACCCGGCCGCGGGCGATGCGGCCCCAGAGCGTGCGCGGCTGGTGGCCCGTGCCCTGCTCGCCCTGGCGGCTGACGTACTGCACGGGAATGCGCAAGGCGCCGTCATGTCGCTCGTCGGTGGCCGGCAGGCTGTGGAGCAGCTCCAGCAGGGTGGGGCCTTGGTGCCAGCGCCACAGCGCCGAGGGGGTGGTGACGTTGTCGCCGCGCAGCGCCGACACCGGCACGATGCCGGCGACCGCCAGGCCGGCCTGCGCCGCGAAGGCCTCGAGGGCCTCGCGCACGGCGGCGAAGGCCGCCTCGGAATCGGCATCCACCGCGTCGAGCTTGTTCACCGCGAACACCAGGCTCGGCACGCGCAGCAGCTGCGCCAGCAGCGAGTGGCGGCGTGTCTGCGGCAGCAGCGCCACCGGGCGGGTCTTCCAGTCGAGCTTGGTGATGTCGACCAGCACCACGGCGGCGTCGCTGCCGGCCGCGGCGGTGACCATGTTGCGGGTGTACTGCTCGTGGCCGGGCGCGTCGGCGATGATGAACTTGCGCTGGCGCGTAGCGAAGTAGCGGTAGGCCACGTCGATGGTGATGCCCTGCTCGCGCTCGGCCTCGAGGCCGTCGGTCAGCAGCGAGAGGTCGATGGCGCTGCCGGCGGCGCGCTTCTCGAGCGCGTCGAGTTGGTCGGCGAGGATGGCGCGGCTGTCGAAGAGCAGGCGGCCGATCAGCGTGCTCTTGCCGTCATCGACGCTGCCGGCCGTCAGGAAGCGCAGCGCGCGGTGCTGGAGATCGTCACTCATGGAGGCGCCCATTCAGAAATAGCCTTCCCTCTTGCGCCGCTCCATGGAGGCGTCGGAGGTGCGGTCGTCCATGCGGGTGGCGCCGCGCTCGCTGACCGTGACGGTGAGCGTCTCGGCGACGATATCGGTGGCGTTGGCCGCGGCGCTTTCCACCGGGCAGGTGCAGGTCATGTCGCCCACGGTGCGAAAGCGCACCTGCGCCGTCTCGACCACCTCACCCGGCGCCGGCGGCGTGACCGCAGTCAGCGGCACCAGCAGGCCCTTGCGGCGGATCACCTCGCGCTCATGCGCGAAGTACAGGCCCGGCAGCGGGATGCCCTCACGGGCGATGTAGAGCCAGACGTCGAGCTCGGTCCAGTTGCTGATGGGGAAGGCGCGGAAATGCTCGCCCGGTCGGATGCGGGTGTTGAAGAGGCTCCACAGCTCCGGGCGCTGCTCCTTGGGCTGCCACTGGCCAAAGCTGTCGCGGTGGCTGAAGATGCGTTCCTTGGCGCGCGCCTTCTCCTCGTCGCGCCGGGCGCCGCCGATGAGGCAGTCGAAGCGGTGCTCCTCGATGGTCTCGAGCAGGGTCACGGTCTGGTGGCCGTTGCGCGACTCCAGCGGATCGGCCAGGCGGATGCTGCCGCGGGCGATGGAATCCTCCAGGTGGCCGACGATCAGGCGCTCGCCCATCTCGGCCACGCGCTGGTCGCGGAACTCGATCACCTCGGGGAAGTTGTGTCCGGTGTCCACATGCACCAGCGGGAAGGGCAGGCGGCCCTCGAAGTCCTGGTCCTGCAGCCGCATCTTGAAGGCCTTCTCGGCCAGGCGCAGCACCACGCAGGAATCCTTGCCCCCCGAGAACAGCAGGGCCGGGCGCTCGAAGGCGCCGGCCACCTCGCGCAGGATGAAGATGGCCTCTTCCTCGAGCGCGTCGAGGTGGCGGTGGTCGATCTCGGGCTGGAGGCGGGTCATGGGCAGCGGGGCGTTCATCGGAGGGCCTCGGCGGGAGGCACGGGCTGGGAACTCACTGGCGCGCTCACATGCAGCCCGCATTCCTTGGCCGCCTCATCTTCCCACCACCAGCGCCCGGCCCGGAAGGGCTCGCCGACGGCGATGGCGCGGGTGCAGGGGGCGCAGCCGATGCTGGGCATGAACTGGTCGTGCAGCGGGTTGTAGGGGACCTCGTGCGTGGCGATGTACTGCCAGACCTCGCCCCAGGTCCAGTCGGCCAGCGGGTTGAGCTTGAGGCGGCCGGCGTCATCCTGATCGCGCTCGGGCACGCCGCCGCGGGCATCGCTCTGTTCGCGGCGCAGGCCGGTGACCCAGGCGCTGCGCGCGGCGAGCATGCGGCCGAGCGGCTCGAGCTTGCGGATGCCGCAGCAGCCCTTGCGCAGTGCCAGGCTCTGGAACATGGCCTTCTCGCCATGCTCGCGCACGAACGAGACCACCGCCTCGGCCTGCGGCCGGTAGACCTCCACCGCCAAGCTGTAGCGGGCCTCGATGCGACCGATCAGGGCGGCGGTTTCGTCATGGAGCTGGCCGGTCTCGAGCGTGCCGATCGCGATCGGCAGCGCGTGGCGGGCGATCAGGTCGGTCAGCACCATGTCCTCGGCGCCCAGGCTGGTGGCCTGGACGATGCGGGCCGTGTGCTCGGCAGCGGCCTCGCGCAGCAGGGCCAGGCTGCGTTCGAGCTTGGCATCGAAGTCGGCCGAGGCGCGGGCGTAGAGGGCGATCGCCGAGCTGCCCGGTACGCCCGCGCCACCGGTCGCCAGGGGCGTGGACGGCAGGCTCATCGCCGGGTTGGCGGCGGCGGTCACTGGGCGGCTCCGCTTCGGGCGAACAACGGGCGGTGTTCGCCGACATCGCCCTGGTAATGGCCGGGGAAGAAGCTCAGCGTGTGGGCGGCCGCCTCGGGGCTCTGGTCGTGGCGCAGCACGGCCACATTGAAGCCGGTGCGCGCCAGCAGCGGCACCATGTCGACCAGCACCTCGCCGGTGGCGCGCAATTCACCCTTGTAGCGCCAGCGTGTCCGCAGCAGACGCGCCTGGCTGTAGGCGCGGCCGTCGGTCCACTTGGGGAATTGCAGTGCGATCATGGTCAGGCGAGGCAGGTCGGCGACCAGTTCCTCGACCGCGGCGTCGTTCGGCAGGGTCACCGCCACGGGCAGATCGGCAGGCCAATGCGCGCGGGCACTGTGCCATTGCTGCAGGCTCAGCAGCAAATGGGGGGCGGGCGTGACCGTGACGAGCGGACCGTCCTCGCCACCCACCGTGTGCCAGGGGTCGCGGGGGCAGTCGTGCCGCGGATCGACGAATTTCATGGAACCACTCATGCGGCCTCCCGCGCCGTGCTGCGCCTCACCGCCTGGGTGGCGGTCTTGAAGGGTGCCAGGCCGATGCGCTTGACGGTATCGATGAAGCGCTCGTTCGCGGCCCGCTGCTCGCGGTAGGTGTCGATCACCGCCTCGATCGCATCCACCACCTCGTCGGCAGCGAAGGAAGGCCCGATCACCTTGCCGGCCACGGCGCCGCCCACGCCGCCGCCCAGCGCATTGCCGTCGGTGCCGGCGAGGGTGAGCTGGTACCACTCGGCGCCGTCCTTGTCGACGCCGAGCACGCCGATGTGGCCGCTGTGGTGATGTCCGCAGGAATTGATGCAGCCGCTGATGTGCAGGTCGATGTCGCCGATGTCGTGGACCTCGTCGAGGTCGGCATAGCGCTCGGTGATCTGCTCGGCGATGGGAATGGAGCGCGCATTGGCCAGCGCGCAGAAGTCGCCACCCGGGCAGGCGATCATGTCGGTCATCAGGCCGATGTTGGGGGTGGCAAAGCCTTCGTCGCGCGCGGCCTCCCAGAGGCTGAACAGGTCGGCTTCGCGAACCCAGGGCAGCAGCAGGTTCTGGTCGTGGGTCACGCGCAGCTCGGCGCAGGAAAAACGCTCGGCGAGGTCGGCGGCCCGGTCCATCTGGAGGTCGGTCACGTCGCCCGGTGCCTGCCCCGGGCGCTTGAGCGAGAGCGTCACCGCCCGGTAGCCGGCCAGCCGGTGGCCGTGGACATTGCGGGCGAGCCAGCGGTGCCAGCCGGCCGGGGCCTCCGGGGGCGCGCCGTCGCCTGTGGGCGCAAGAGGCGCCACGCCCGTCGGCAGCGCGAAGCCCGCCGAGACGCGGTCGAGCTCGGCCTGCGAGATGATTTGCGCGTCGCCGTCGGTGTCGAGCTTCAG
>CAISYQ010000427.1 GCA_903889735.1 uncultured Methylibium sp. | reverse complement strand
GCCTCGCCCAGGTAGTCCTCGGCGGTCTTCTTCATCTTGCGCAGGACCTCGGCGCTGACCTGCGGCGGGGCCAGCTTGTTGCCGCGCGCCTCCACCCAGGCGTCGCCGTTGTCGGCCGCAACGATGCGGTAGGGCATCAGGTCGATGTCCTTCTGCACTTCCTTCTCGGTGAACTTGCGGCCGATCAGGCGCTTGACGGCGTAGAGGGTGTTGCGCGGGTTGGTGACCGCCTGGCGCTTGGCCGAGGCGCCGACCAGGATCTCACCGTCTTCCTGGTAGGCGATGACCGAGGGCGTGGTGCGCGCACCCTCGCTGTTCTCGATCACGCGGGTGGTGTTGCCTTCCATGATGGCGACGCATGAATTGGTCGTCCCGAGGTCGATGCCGATGATTCTGGCCATGGTGTGTGCTCCTGGATGCTGAAAAGGGTCTGATCAGAAGTTGTGGATAACTTCCGGTTCTTCAAGGCTGCAGCGGGTGGTTGGGCAGCCGGCGTGGAGGTTTACTTCGGTGCAGTGACCGTCACGAGCGCCGGGCGCAGCACGCGGTCGGCGATGAGATAGCCCTTTTGCAGCACCGCCACCACCGTGTTGGCGTCCTGCTCGGCCGGCACGACGCTGATGGCCTGGTGCTGGTGGGGATCGAAGCGGGTGCCCGCGGGAGGTGAGATTTCCAACACCTTGCTGCGTTCCAGCGCGGCCGCCAGCTGCCTGAGCGTGGCATGGGTGCCTTCCCGCAGCTGGTCGACGGTGGCGTTCTCGATGGCCAGCGCGGCCTCCAAGCTGTCCTTGACGGGCAGCAGGCTGTCGGCGAAGGACTCGACGGCGAACTTGCGCGCCTTGCTCATCTCCTCGTCGGCACGGCGGCGGATGTTCTCGACCTCGGCCTTGGCCCGCAGGTAGGCGTCCGCCAGCTCGGCATGCTTGGCGCTGATCTCGGCGAGCCGTTGTTCGGGACTGGCACCGTCTTCCGCGGCAGCGGTCTCGTGGCCGGGGGACTCGCCTGCAGCGGGGGAGGGGGTCAGTTCAGGGTTTTCCATGGTCGGGGCGATCGGTTGCGCGAAGTCAGGGAATTGGGGGCGTTGCCCGCGAGTTCAAGAGGGGTCTCAGGTATTTCATGCCCTTCTCGGACCCGCCCACCCCAGCGGCCTCTTGAACGGCCTGCCAGAGCCGGTCCGCAGAGCCGGTCCATGAAGCCGGCCCGCGGCAGTGGTCCACGAAAGCGGCCGGTGGACCCTAATCGTCGATGGAGGCGCTCCAGCGGTCCCAGTCGGCGAGCTGGCGGCGGTCGCGCTTGGTCGGGCGGCCCATGTCCAGGCCCAGGGCCGGCTCGGGCGCCAGGCGCCGTTGTAGGGCGAGGGCTTCGCGCGCCGCCATGCTCGCGGCCGTCTCCTCGTAGAGGGCCTGTGCGGCGGTGGCCGGACCGCGCATCCCACTGAGGGCGCGCACCACCACCGTGCGCGTCAGGCTGCCCTGGCGCAGCTGCAGCTCGTCACCGGGCTTGAGTTCGCGCGAAGCCTTGGCGATCTGGCCGTTGACCGACACGCGGTGCCGGCCGATCTCCTCGGCCGCCAGGCTGCGCGTCTTGAAGAAGCGGGCCGCCCACAGCCATTTGTCCAGGCGCACGCCGGCGGGAGGGCTCATGCGGTCACGCCGTCATTCGCTGGCGCCGAGGCTGCGGGCCCGCTCGGCCTGCGCCTGCCGTGCCGGCGCGTCGGAGACCGCCTTGGTCGGCCAGCCCTGCATGTGGTGCAGGGCGATGCCCGCCAAGGCCTCGATCCAGCGCGGCTGGTCGTTGAGGCAGGGGATGTAGCGGAAGGTCTCGCCGCCGGCATGGAGGAAGGCCTCACGCGCCTCCTGGGCGATCTCCTCCAGGGTCTCCAAGCAGTCCGAGGTGAAGCCCGGGCAGGCCACGTCCACCCGCTTCACGCCCTCCTGGGCCAGCCGGACCAGGGTGGGCTCGGTGTAGGGCTCCAGCCACTTGGCCTTGCCGAAGCGGCTCTGGAAGGTGGTCTGCACCAGGCCGGGGGGCACCGCCAGGCGCTCGGTGAGGAGCCGCGCGGTCTTGTGGCACTCGCAGTGGTAAGGGTCGCCGAGCTGCAGGGTGCGTTGCGGCACGCCGTGAAAGCTGAGCACCAGCTTTTCAGGGCGGCCATGCACGGCCCAGTGCGACTCGATGCGCTGGGCCAGGGCGTCGATGTAGCCCGCATCACCGTGGTAGTTGTTCACGAAGCGCAGCTCGGGCACGCGCCTTGTGCGCCCCGCCCAGGCGTAGACCGCATCGAAGACGCTGGCCGTGGTGGCCGCTGCGTACTGCGGGTAGAGCGGCAGCACCAGCACACGGGTCACGCCCTCGGCCTTGAGCGCATCGAGCTGGCGTGCCACCGACGGCTCGCCGTAGCGCATGGCCGGCTTGACGAGGACCGCGTGGCCGAGCCAGGCCAGCCGGTCGCCCAGCAGGGCGGCCTGCTTCTCGGTCCAGACCTTCAGCGGCGAGCCCTCGGGGGTCCAGACGGTCGCGTACTTGGCGGCCGACTTCTTCGGTCGCACCCGCAGGATGATGCCGTGCAGGATCAGCAGCCACAGGGCGCGCGGGATCTCGACCACCCGCGGATCCCCGAGGAATTCGGCCAGGTAGCGCCGCAGGGCCGGGGCGGTGGGCGCCTCGGGCGTGCCGAGGTTGACCAGCAGCAGGCCGGTGCGTTCGGCGCTGCCATGGCGGTAGCCGGGTTCGGGGGCGTGCTTCATCGGTCGGGGGTGGCGCGCGGGTTGTCAGGAGGCGCCAGCAAGCGGGGTTGGGGCCCGGGTGATGGCAGGGTGGCTGAATTGTCCTCGACAGTGCCTTTGACGGGGCGGATGGGGCTTCGGTGACACTGGGGCATGGAGACCGCATGAACCAGCTCCACCCGACACGAATCCGTGCCATCACGCTCGACCTCGACGACACGCTCTGGCCGGTGTGGCCGGCCATCGAGCGCGCAGAAGCGGCCCTGCAGGATTGGCTGTGCCAACACGCCCCCCAGACAGCGGCCCGCTTCGACCTGGACGGCATGCGCGCCATGCGCGCCGCCGTGGCCGCTGATCACCCTGCCCTGACCCACGACCTGAGCGCGCTGCGCCGCGAGTCGATCCGCCGCATGCTCGATGCCGCGGGGGAGGCACCGTCGCTGGCCGAGCCGGCTTTCAATGCCTTCTTCGATGCGCGTCAGCGTGTCGACCTCTATGAGGACGCATTGCCCGCCCTCCAGCGCCTGGCGAGGCGCTGGCCGCTGCTGGCCTTGAGCAACGGCAATGCCGACATCGCCCGCATCGGCCTGTCGCCCTGGTTCCAGGGCAGCTTGGCGGCGCGGGACATCGGTGTCGGGAAGCCCGATGCCCGCATCTTCCAGACCGCCTGTGAGCGCCTGGACTGCCGGCCGGACGAGGTCCTTCATGTCGGCGACGACCTGGCCCTGGATGTGCATGGCGCGTTGGGCGCCGGCTTGCAGGCGGCCTGGATCTGCCGGACCGCGCCTTCGACCTCGACGGCGCCGCCTCCCTGTTGGCAGGGCGCCGATCTGGCTTCGCTGGTGGTGGCCCTGGGGGCCTGAGGGTTCTGCCGCGTGCCTGCGGGGCTGTCGCCCGGTCAGGTGGGGGCGTCGATCTCGCTGAGCACCTCGAACCTCACGACGGGGGCGGTGGGGTCGGTGGGCGGTGAGCCGAGGCAGATGGAGCCGCTGCCGTGAAGGGTGCAGCTGCCGCGCTTCAGGGTCACCACCTCATCGCTGCCGGCAAAGCGCACGAAGCTGCCGTTGTAGCTGAGGTCGCTCACCTGGAAAGTGCCACCATGCCAGTCGATGCGGGCGTGGGAACGTGACACGCGGCTGTCCTCGATGCGGTGGACGGCCTGTGGGCTGCGGCCCAGCACGGCGGGCAGGTCGGGGCCCGAGAACACGCAGCTGGCATCCAGCCGGGTCAGGCGGATCCGCTCGATCCTGGCGGCCGGGCTGGCGGGCCACAGGGGTGTTGCCGTCGTGTCGTCGAAGCGCATCGCCTCCAGCCGGTACACGGCCACCGGTTCCTGACGACCCCGCAGTTGCAGGCTCGAGAGCGAGCGGAAGCGCTCCCGCTGGCCCGCATCCAGCCCGTTCAGCACCGACTCGGTGGCCAGGGTTTCCTGGTCGGCGGCCCGGTCGAGCAGCCGCGAGGCGAGGTTGACCACCTCACCGAAGCAGTCGCTGCCCACATCGACCACCTCGCCATGCGCCATGGCGATCTGGAGCTGGAGGGCCGGTCGATCCCCCTGGATCACGGGCCCCTCGCGCGCGATGCGGTCCAGCGCAGCGTGCATCCCGTCGGCGGCATCGACTGCGCCGCGGGGCGCCTCGAACACCACCATCAGGCCGTCACCCAGGGTCTTGACGACCCGCCCGCCGCACTTCACGGCGACTTGGCCCAGGCGGTCCACGCTGCCGGCCACCACGGTGGCGGCATCGGCGTTGCCCAATCGCTCGAACAGACCGGTGCTGCCGCGCAGGTCGGCGAACAACACGGTGCGGTGGGTCAGGTTTTCCATCAGCGGCAGGCGGGCGTGAGGACAATCAGGTGGAACGGCTAGCTTGTCAGTTCAGGGTGGCGCGGGGTGCTCCGGCCGAGCCGTGGGCTGGTTGAGGCACCAGGAAAAAAGCCCGGCGCAGGGCCGGGCTTCGTGGCGGCTTCAGCCCGGGTCAGAGGTTGTCCAGATAGGTCCGCAGCTTGTCCGAGCGGCTCGGGTGCTTGAGCTTGCGGATCGCCTTGGCCTCGATCTGGCGGATGCGCTCGCGGGTGACGTCGAACTGCTTGCCGACCTCCTCCAGCGTGTGGTCGGACTGCATCTCGATGCCGAAGCGCATGCGCAACACCTTGGCCTCGCGCGGGGTGAGGCTGTCGAGGATGTCCTTGACGACATCGCGCAGGCCGGCCTGCATGGCGGC
>CAISYQ010000426.1 GCA_903889735.1 uncultured Methylibium sp. | reverse complement strand
TGCGCTCACCCACGCCGGCGAACACCGACAGCCCCGAGTGCGCCTTGGCGATGTTGTTGATCAGCTCCATCATGTTGACGGTCTTGCCGACGCCAGCGCCGCCGAACAGGCCGACCTTGCCGCCCTTGGCGAACGGGCAGATGAGGTCGATCACCTTGATGCCGGTCTCGAGCAGCTCCTGCGAGGGGCTGAGCTCGTCATAGGCCGGGGCCTTGCGGTGGATGGGCATGCTGAGCTCGGCATTGACCGGGCCGCGTTCGTCGATAGGCTGCCCGAGCACGTCCATGATGCGGCCGAGGGTGGCCTTGCCCACAGGAACGGTGATCGCCGCGCCGGTGTTGCTGACCATCAGGCCACGGCGCAGGCCGTCGCTGGAGCCGAGCGCGATCGTGCGCACGATGCCATCGCCGAGCAGTTGCTGGACCTCGAGCGTGAGTGCGGTGCCCTCAAGCTTGAGAGCGTCATAGACCCGCGGCATCTTGTCACGCGGGAACTCCACGTCCACGACTGCGCCGATGCACTGGACGATCTTGCCGACGGCTGCTTGGATGTTCGCCATTTTTTGTTCCTTCAATCAATAGTCTTTGCGTTGCGTCTGCGAATGCGTCGGGCCGTCAGCCCACCGCCGCCGCGCCGCCAACAATCTCTGAAAGCTCTTTGGTGATCGCTGCCTGGCGGGTCTTGTTGTAGACCAGCTTGAGCTCGCCGATCAGGTTGCCGGCGTTGTCGGTCGCGGCCTTCATCGCGACCATGCGCGCCGACTGCTCGGAGGCCATGTTCTCGGCCACCGCCTGGTAGATCAGCGCCTCGACGAAGCGCAGCAGCAGATCGTCGATGACGACCTTGGCGTCGGGCTCGTAGAGATAGTCCCAGCCCGGCTCCCCGGCATGGGTCTTGAGGCGATCCGCGGCCAGCGGCAGCAGCTGCTCGACCACCGACTCCTGCTTCATCGTGTTGATGAACCGGGTGTAGCAGAGGTAGACCGCCTTCAGCTTGCCAGCCGCATAGGCGTCCAGCAGTACCTTGACCGGGCCGATCAGCTTGTCCAGGTGCGGCGCATCACCCAGCTGGGTGGCGTGCGAGACCACCTTGACGCCGATGCGGTTCAGGAAACCCAGGCCCTTGTTGCCGATCGCGACCGCCTCGGCCTTGACGCCCTGGCCGTCGAGCTCGCGCAGCTTGGCCGTCACGGCGCGCAACACGTTGGTGTTGAGGCCACCACACAAGCCCTTGTCGGTGGTCACGACCACGAAGCCCGCCGCCTGGGCCGCACCGGGATTCACCGCCATGAAGGGGTGGGTGTACTCGGGGTTCGCATAAGCGAGGTTGGCGGTGACGCTGCGGATCTTGTCAGCGTAAGGCCGCGCAGCGCGCATGCGCTCCTGGGCCTTGCGCATCTTCGATGCCGCGACCATCTCCATGGCCTTGGTGATCTTGCGGGTGTTCTCGACGCTCTTGATCTTGCCGCGTATCTCTTTGCCGGCTGCCATGACGCGCTCCTTGTTTCTGCAGAGTCAGGTCAGTGGGGGCTCAGGCGAAGCTCTTCTTGAACGCGGCGATCGCGCCGGCCAGCTCGGCCTCGGCATCCTTGTCCATCGCTTTGTTGTCCTCGAGCTTCTTGAGCAGCGCTGCATGACTGGTCTTCAGATGCTGGTGCATGCCCGACTCGAAGGCCAGGACCTTCTTGACGTCGATGTCGTCCAGGTAGCCCTTGTTCACCGCGAACAGGGTCGAGGCCATGATGCTGATCGGCTGCGGCTGGTACTGCTGCTGCTTGAGCAGCTCGGTCACGCGTGCGCCGCGGTCGAGTTGCTTGCGGGTGGCCTCGTCGAGGTCGGAGGCGAACTGGGCGAAGGCGGCGAGCTCGCGGTACTGCGCAAGGTCGGTCCGGATGCCACCCGACAAGCCCTTGATCAGCTTGGTCTGTGCCGCACCACCCACCCGAGACACCGAGATACCGGCGTTGATGGCCGGCCGGATGCCGGCGTTGAAGAGGCTGGTCTCGAGGAAGATCTGGCCGTCGGTGATCGAGATCACGTTGGTCGGCACGAAAGCGGAAACGTCACCGGCTTGGGTCTCGATGATCGGGAGCGCGGTGAGCGAGCCCGTCTTGCCCTTGACCTCGCCCTTGGTGAAGGCTTCGACATAGTCGGCGTTCACGCGGGCGGCACGTTCGAGCAGGCGGCTGTGGAGATAGAACACGTCGCCGGGGAAGGCTTCGCGGCCCGGCGGGCGGCGCAGCAGCAGCGACACCTGGCGGTAGGCGACAGCCTGCTTGGACAGGTCGTCATAGATGATCAAGGCGTCCTGGCCGCGGTCGCGGAAGTACTCACCCATGGTGCAGCCGGAGTAGGCCGAGACATATTGCATCGCTGCCGA
>CAISYQ010000425.1 GCA_903889735.1 uncultured Methylibium sp. | reverse complement strand
GGGCAGTTGCCGCCAGCAAGCCCCTCAGCGCCCAAACCCAGGCCGGAGCGGTCGCGACCGCCAGGCTGACCGCCGGGGCGGCACGCATCCTTGACCGGCCCTGCGGGCACCGTGCGACTCAGGCCCGCCGGAACAGCAGCGTGCCGTTGGTGCCGCCGAAGCCGAAGTTGTTCTTGGCGGCCACCTCGATGGGCATGTCCCGCGCGGTGTTGGCGCAGTAGTCCAGGTCGCACTCGGGATCCTGGTTGAAGATGTTGATGGTGGGCGGCGACACCTGGTGGTGAAGCGCCAGCACCGTGAACACCGACTCGATCCCTCCCGCCCCACCCAGCAGGTGGCCGGTCATGGACTTGGTCGAGTTCACCACCATGCGATGAGCGTGGTCGCCGAAGGCCAGCTTGACGGCGTTGGTCTCGTTGATATCGCCCAGCGGCGTGGAGGTGCCGTGGGCGTTGAGGTACTGCACCGCGTCGGGGTTGAGCCCGGCATTGCGCAGCGCCGCCTTCATGGAGCGCTTGGGGCCATCGACACTGGGTGCGGTCATGTGGAAGGCGTCGGCACCCATGCCGAAGCCGATCAGCTCCGCGTAGATCTTGGCGCCACGGGCCCGGGCATGTTCGTACTCCTCGAGCACCATCACGCCCGCACCTTCGCCGAGCACGAAACCGTCGCGGTCCTTGTCCCAGGGGCGGGACGCGGTCTCGGGCGAGTCGTTGCGGGTGGACAGCGCCCGCGCCGCCGCAAAGCCGCCCAAGCCCAGCGGCGAGACCGTGCTCTCGGCGCCGCCCGCCACCATGACATCGGCGTCACCCGCCTCGATCATGCGAGCCGACTGACCGATGCAGTGCAGGCCGGTCGTGCAGGCCGTGACGATCGCCAGATTGGGGCCGGTGAAACCGCAATGGATCGACAGGTGGCCCGAGATCATGTTGATGATCGAGGCCGGCACAAAGAACGGCGAGATCCGCCGCGGCCCGCGGGCCGTGTACTCGGCGTGGGTCTGCTCGATCATCGGCAGGCCGCCGATGCCCGAGCCGACCAGGCACCCGATGCGTTCGGCCTCCTCCTCGCTCAGCGCGTCGCCGGTGGGCAGGCCCGCATCCTTCACGGCCTGGAGCGACGCTGCCAGCCCGAAGTGGATGAAGCTGTCCATGTGGCGGGCTTCTTTGCCGGGGATGTAATCCTCGATGTTGAAGCCCTTGACCTCGCCGGCGAAATGGCAAGCGAAGTTCGAGGCATCGAACTTGGTGACGTTGGCGATGCCGGAACGCCCGGCCACCAGGTTGGTCCAGGACTCATCGACCGTGTTGCCCACGGGGGTGACGAGCCCGAGACCGGTCACGACGACGCGACGACGGCTCATGCGCTGCTGCCGAAAGAAGGCCGGGCGGAAACCGCTCAGGCCTTGGCGTTGGACTTGGCGTAGTCGATCGCGAGCTGCACCGTCGTGATCTTCTCCGCCTCTTCGTCGGGGATCTCGATGCTGAACTCGTCCTCGAGCGCCATCACCAGCTCGACGGTGTCGAGCGAGTCCGCGCCCAGATCGGCGACGAAGGCTTTCTCATTGGTGACTTCGCCTTCGGCCACGCCGAGTTGCTCGGCGATGATCTTCTTGACGCGTGCTTCGATGTCGCTCATGACTCCTCCGGGGAGAGTTTGCAAAACAGCCGGTGATTCTAAAGGTTTCAGGGTCGTGACCCCAAGTCGTCTGCCGGCCACCGGTCGGTGCCGTCAGACGCCCTCTCAACTCATGAACATGCCACCGTTGACATGCAGCTCGGTGCCTGTGATGTAACCCGCGGCGGCCGAGGCCAAAAACGCCACCGCCTCGGCGATTTCCTCGGGCGCACCCAGGCGCCCGAGCGGAATCTGCGCCATCAGCGCCGCCTTCTGCGCCTCGGGCAGGTTGTCGGTCATGTCGGTCTGGATGAAGCCCGGCGCCACGCAGTTGACCGTGATGCTGCGGCTGCCCAGCTCGCGGGCCAGCGAGCGGGTCATGCCGGCCACGCCCGCCTTGGCGGCAGCGTAGTTGGCCTGGCCGGGGTTGCCACTGGCGCCGACCACCGAGGTGATGTTGATGATGCGGCCGAAGCGCTGCTTCATCATCGGGCGGATGGCCGCACGCGAGGCGCGGAACACGGCCTTGAGGTTGGTGTCGATCACCGCGTCCCAGTCCTCGTCCTTCATGCGCATGGACAGCTGATCGCGGGTGATGCCTGCGTTGTTGACCAGCACATGCAGGCCGCCCTGTTGCTTGACGATGGCATCGATCGCGGCGTCCAGGGCCGGGGCGTCGGTGACATCCAGCGCAATCCCCTGTCCGCCATGGAGGGCGAGTGCCGCTGAGATGGCCGCCGCTCCCGCCGCGCTGGTGGCGCTGCCAATGACCTTGAAGCCGCGCTGAGCCAGCAGCAGCGCGATCGCGCGGCCGATGCCGCGGCTGGCGCCGGTGACGAGGGCCACCTGGGCGGGGGCTGCGGTCGGGGTTGGGGTGTCGGAAGGGGTCATGACAACAGGATCTCGCGGGACTTCGCGGTGGCAGGCCGGTGAGCCTGTGGCCGGCTCAGGACAGGGCGGCCTTCGTCTCGGCCAGGCTGACCGGGTCAAAGATGTTGTGGACGGCGAGTTCGGCGTCGATCCGCTTGGCCAGACCCGCCAGCACCTTGCCGGGGCCGCACTCGACGATCCGGCCGATGCCGCGAGTCTTCAGCGTCTGCACCGTCTCGACCCAGCGCACCGGACCGAAGGACTGGCGGTAGAGCGCCTCGCGGATGGCGTCAGGGTCGGTCTGCACGGCCACGTCGATGTTGTTGAGCACGGGGATGGCCGGCGGCGCGATCACCACGGCGGTCAGCCGCTCGCGCAGGGCCTCGGCGGCCGGCTTCATCAGGCTCGAATGGAAGGGCGCCGACACCGCCAGCGGCAGCGCGCGCTTGGCACCCGCCGCCTTGAGCAGCTCGCAGGCCCGGTCCACGGCGGCCTTGGCGCCGGAGATCACGGTCTGCCGGGGGTCGTTGTAGTTGGCGGCCTCGACCGGCTCGCCGGTGGCTGCCGCCGCCTCGGCGCAAACCGCCCGCACCACCTCGGCTTCCAGACCCAGGATGGCTGCCATGGCACCCGCCCCCACCGGCACCGCCGCCTGCATTGCCAGGGCGCGCAGGCGCACCAACGGCACGGCATCGCCCAAGCTGAGCGCTCCCGCCGCCACCAGGGCGCTGTACTCGCCCAGCGAATGCCCGGCGACGATGGCCGGAGCCCGGCCGCCCTCGGCCAACCAGGCCCGGTAGCAGGCGACGCTGGCGGCCAACATCACCGGCTGGGTGTTGGCGGTGAGGTCCAGCGCCTCCTTCGGACCGCTGCGGATCAGCGCCGCGAGGTCCTCGCCCAGCGCCGCCGAGGCCTCGGCCAGCGTGTCGCGCACGACCGCCTGTCCTTCCCAGGCGTCCAGCATACCGACGCTCTGCGAGCCCTGACCGGGAAAGACGAAGGCGAAATCGGCCATGGGATGCGGTCTCTTGAGAACAGGGATCAGGAAACAGGGATCGGGCTGAGAGCTGGCGAGGGCGGGCGATCAGCGCAGGGTCGGTGCGGGGTTGGTGGGACGGCGGAGCGTTGAGAAGATAGAAGGGTCGCTCAGAAATCGAGCAAGACCGCGCCCCAGGTGAAGCCACCGCCCACGCCCTCGAGCATCACCGTGTCGCCACGCTGGATCTGGCCGCTGCGCACCGCGTGGTCCAGCGCCAGCGGCACCGAGGCCGCCGAGGTGTTGCCATGCTCCGCCACCGTGACGATGAGTTTTTCCAGCGGCAGGTTGAGCTTCTTCGCCGTGCTCTGCATGATGCGGATGTTCGCCTGGTGGGGGATCAGCCAATCGATGTCGCTGTCTTGCCGACCGGCCTTGCGCAGCACCGAACGCGCCACGTCGGCCAGCACGCCCACCGCCAGCTTGAAGACCGCCTGTCCGTCCATGCGCAGCAGCGGATCGCCCAGCACCTGACCGCCGGCCACCGTGCCCGGCACGCACAGGATGCCCACATGGCGGCCGTCGGCGTGGAGCTCGGTCGCCAGGATGCCGGGCACCTCACTCGCCTCCAGCACCACGGCGCCCGCGCCGTCACCGAACAGCACGCAGGTCGTCCGGTCCTTGAAGTCAAGGATGCGCGAGAAGACCTCGGCGCCGATCACCAGCGCGCGGGTCGCCGCGCCGGTGCGGATCATCGAATCGGCCACCGAGAGCGCGTAGACGAAACCCGAGCACACGGCCTGCAGGTCGAAGGCCGGGCAGCCCACGATGCCGAGCTTGCTCTGCACCAAACAAGCGGTCGAGGGGAAGACCATGTCCGGCGTCGAGGTCGCGACGATGATCAGATCGATGTCGGTCGGCACGCAGCCCGCGGCCTGCAGCGCCTGGCGCGCCGCCTCGGCGGCCAGGTCGCTGGCATTGACGCCGTCGGCCGCGAAGTAGCGCGCGCGGATGCCGGTGCGCTCGACGATCCAGTCGTCGGAGGACTCGACGCCCTGGGCCGCCAACTCGGCCACGAGCTGGGCATTGCTCAGGCGCCGCGGCGGCAGGTGGCTGCCGGTCCCGGCGATGCGGGTGTGGCGCGGCAGCGTGGCAGGCAACGAGGACGGGGAGTCGGTCATGCGGTCTGCGGGGTGATGGGCTGCGGGCTGCCGGTCGGCACGGCGTCCAGCGCCGAAACATCGACCAGCGCGGCCGGCGCGGGCTGAACGGGCTGAAGGGACGGGGCGGGCGGCGGGCCTGCCGTCTGCAGCGTGTTGCGGATGCGCTCGTGGACGCGCTCCAGCAGGCGGTTGCGGGCGGCGTCGTAGGCGCGGTTGAGCGCCTGCTCGAAGGCGAAGGCATCGGCCGAACCGTGGCTCTTGAACACCAGGCCGCGCAGGCCCAGCAGCGCCGCACCGTTGTAGCGGCGGTGGTCAACGCGCTTCTTGACCTTGCCGAGCACCGGCAGCGCGATCAGCGCGGCGAACTTGCCGTACCAGCTGCGGCTGAATTCCTGGCGGATGAAACTCGACAGCATCGACGCCAGGCCTTCGGCCGTCTTCAGGGCCACATTGCCCACGAAACCGTCGCAGACCACGAGGTCGGTCTTGCCGGTGAAGATGTCATTGCCCTCGACATTGCCGACGAAATTGAGCCGCCCCGCGGAAGCCGCCTCGCGCAGCAGTTCGCCCGCGCGCTTGATGACCTCGTTGCCCTTGATGGCTTCCTCGCCGATGTTGAGCAAGCCCACGCTGGGGTGGGGCTTGCCCTCCACCGCAGCCACCAGCGCGCTGCCCATGACCGCGAACTGCAGCAGGTGTTCGGCCGTGCAATCCACGTTGGCGCCGAGGTCGAGCACCGTCGTGTAACCGTCCAGCCGGTTGGGCATGACCGAGGCGATCGCCGGGCGGTCGATGCCGTCCAGCGTCTTGAGCATGTAGCGGGCCACTGCCATCAACGCGCCGGTGTTGCCGGCCGACACGCAGGCATGGGCCGCTGCCGGGCCGTCGTCCCCCGCCTTGACCAGGGACAGCGCCACCCGCATCGAGGAATCGCGCTTGCGGCGCAGGGCGACCTCGACCGGGTCGTCCATGGTGATCACCTCGCTCGCCGCCACCACTGTGCAGCGCGGCCAGCCCTCGGCCGGTGCCAGCACCTCGGCGCGGCCGACCAGCAAGAGCTCGGCCTCGGGATGCGTGGCCAGGAAAGCCCGGCAGGCCGGCAGCGTGACCGAGGCGCCATGGTCGCCGCCCATGCAATCGACGGCCAGACGCACAGCGCCTGTCAGCGGCGCCCATTCGGCAACGGTCGGGGTGTTCATGGGAGATTCACCGGACGCAGGGCAGGCTCAAGGCAGGCTGACAGCGAGGGATGCCGCAATGACAACGCCCGGCCTCCTGCTTTCAGGCAGCCGGGCGCGGGCTGTGTCGACAAGAACCGGGCTCGGCGCAGACCGCGCGGAACCGGATCGGGTCAGGCATCCGCCAGGATCAGGCGTCAGCCTTGGTCTTGAGCACCTTGCGACCGCGGTAGAAACCGGTCGGGCTGATGTGGTGACGCAGATGGACTTCGCCGGTGGTCGGCTCAATCGCGATGCCTGGGGTGGTGAGGGCATTGTGCGAGCGGTGCATGCCACGCTTGGACGGCGACTTCTTGTTCTGTTGAACGGCCATGATGGGCTCCTGAATCTGTGCTCGGCGCCTGCGCGGGCCTGGCGGTCGTCGCGGGCCGGCCTGCAGCCGTCCGCCGAAAAGCCGATCACTATAACAGGCCGGCGGGCCGCGTTCGGTGGGTGGCCGGCGCCGCTCAATGCGCCCGGCCGGGCTTCTTCAGCGCCGCCAGCGCCGCGAAAGGGTGGGGCTGCTCGTCAGCCTCGGCATCGACCTCTGGCGCCGCGCCGGCCGCCCGCGGCGCCGCACAGACCTCGTGGCGCGCCACCAACGGCAGGGCCAGCAGCAGCTCCTCCTCGACCAGCTCACGCAGGTCCAGGGCGCGGCTGAGCGCCAGCACATCGTCCTCACTCTCGGCGTCCAGCGCGGCGGCCTGGTCTTCGCCAGCCACGAAGCGCAGCGAGCGGTCGATCTCGAGCGGCGTCTCCACCGGCAGCAGGCAGCGCTGGCATTCCAGCCGCAGCAGGGTCTGGGCCTTCAGATGCAGCCAGGTCTCGGCCGCCGCGCCGGGCGGCCCGAGGCG
>CAISYQ010000424.1 GCA_903889735.1 uncultured Methylibium sp. | reverse complement strand
TGAACCCGGCTTGCGTGGCCAGTTGTCCCTCGGGCAGCATCTACAAGCGAGAGGAGGACGGCATCGTCCTGATCGATCAGGACAAATGCCGCGGCTGGCGCATGTGCGTGAGCGGTTGCCCCTACAAGAAGATTTACTACAACTGGAAGAGCGGCAAGGCCGAGAAGTGCATCTTCTGCTACCCGCGCATCGAGGCCGGACAACCGACGGTGTGCAGCGAGACCTGCGTGGGACGAATCCGCTACCTCGGTGTGCTGCTGTACGACGCCGACCGCATCCAAGAAGCCGCGAGCGTCGAGAAGGACAAGGACCTGTACCAGGCTCAGCTCGACATCTTCCTCGATCCGAACGACCCCGATGTGATCGCACAGGCGCGCAGGGACGGCATCCTTGACAACTGGCTGGAGGCGGCGCGCAACAGCCCGTTCTACAAGATGGCGGTGGACTGGAAGGTGGCGCTGCCGTTGCACCCTGAGTACCGGACGCTGCCGATGGTCTGGTACATCCCGCCCCTCTCGCCGATCACCGCAGCGGCCAACGCCGGGCAGTTGGGAAGCAACGGCGAGATTCCGGACGTCGAGCAGCTGCGCATTCCCGTCAAGTACCTGGCCAACCTGCTGACCGCCGGTGACGTAGCTCCGGTGGTGCGTGCGCTCGAGCGGATGCTGGCCATGCGCGCCTACCAGCGCACCAAGCATGTCGATGGGGTCGGCAACACCTCGGCCATCGACCAGGTCCAGATCACCGAAGCACAGGTGGAGGAGATGTACCGCGTGATGGCCATCGCAAACTACGAAGACCGCTTCGTGATCCCCACCACGCACCGGGAGTACGCGGAGAACGCATTCAACGTGCGCGGTGGCTGCGGCTTCAGCTTCGGCAACGGGTGCAGCGAAGGTACCACCGAGACCAGCCTGTTCGGCAGCGAAAAGAAACGGACCATCCCCATCAAGGCGGGGTTTTGACATGACGCCCATGACCCTGACCCTGCGCGTTCTCGCACATCTGCTGAGCTACCCCGACGCGGGATTGCGTGAACACCTGCCTGAGTTCCGCGCCGCGCTGGCAGAGGAGAAGGCCCTGAGTGCCGGCCGCACTGCGGAGCTGGACGCGCTGCTGAACCGCCTGTCAGGTTCACGCGCCCTGCTGGCGGAGGAGGTCTATGTCGAGACCTTCGATCGAGGTCGCGGCACGGCGCTTCACCTGTTCGAGCACGTGCATGGTGACTCTCGCGACCGCGGCCAGGCCATGGTGGATCTTCTGAAGACCTATGAGCAAGCGGGGCTGTGCATGTCACCCGGCGAACTGCCCGACCACCTGACCGTGCTGCTGGAGTACGCCTCCACGCAACCCCCGGCACAAGCGCAAGCCTTCCTGCGCGAGATTACCCACATCCTGCAGCTGATTTTCAATGCCCTGCTCAAGCGGCAGAGCACCTACGCCAGCGTGCTGGCAGCGATTCTCGATCTCGCCGGCGAGATGGCCCAGGTCGTGAAACTGCCCGACGAGTTGGCACTCGATGACAGCTGGGAGGAGCCGCCGGCCTTCTCGGGCTGCTCGATCCGTGGCCAGAGCAGCCCTGGTCAGCCGCAGCCGATCGTGGTCATGAAACCGCGTTCCTCCAGCACCACCGAGCAACGCCCCCAGGGAGCCTCGTCATGACCGACATGCACCAATTTCTATTCAATGTCTACCCATACATTTGCCTGGCCGTCTTCCTGATGGGCAGCCTGGCCCGCTTCGATCGCGATCAGTACACCTGCAAGAGCGACTCCTCGCAACTTCTTCGGTCAGGGCAGTTGCGCTGGGGCAGCAACTTGTTCCACGTCGGCATCCTGTTCCTTCTGTGCGGGCACACGGTGGGTCTGTTGACGCCGCACTTCCTCTACGAGCCATTCATCACACCCGCCCAGAAGCAGGTGTTGGCGGTGGTGGCGGGCGGCTTGGCCGGAGCGGTCTGTTTCGTCGGCCTCAGCCTGCTGCTGCACCGGCGCCTCTTCGACCCACGCATTCGCCTGACCAGTCATCGGACCGATCTGCTCATCCTGATCATCCTCTGGGGGCAGCTGACGCTCGGCTTGGTCACTCTGCCCTTCTCCCTGGGCCATGGTGATGGCAGCGTGATGCTGGCCTTGAGCCATTGGGCCCAGCACATCCTCACGTTCAGACCCGACGCCAGCGGTCTGGTGGCGATGGACTGGCCCTACAAGGCCCATCTGGTTCTGGGCATGACGATCTTCCTGCTCTTCCCCTTCAGCCGCCTGATGCATGTATGGGGCGGATTCGGAACGGTGGCCTACCTGTTTCGCCCCTACCAGATCGTGCGGTCCCGCAGACTGAACGTCCCGCCAGGCCGGAGCCATCCCGGACGTTTTGGTTGACACCCCCAGCTCAAGGAGATTGCCGTGATCAGAGCTGCTGAGCCTCGCCCCCAAATCAACGGGGTGGTGCTGACCGATCTCCAAGAGACGCTGACCGCCGAAGCCCTTCGCCAGCGAGCTTGCTTGGAGCTGCTGCGCCAGGCGGCTATGCGCGGCGGCATGCTGGCCACCGACGACCCCCAACCCCTGGGCGGCGCGATCAGCGACGCAGCCAGTGCCGCCATAGAGGCATTGCTGGAGCGCGAATTGTGTTTGCCCGAACCCTCAGACGAAACCTGCCGGCGATACCACGCCGCACATGTATCGCACTACACGGTGGGCGAGCGCGTGGAGGCGCGCCACGTTCTCTTTGCCGTGACGCCAGGTGTCGACGTGGCGGCGCTGCGCCAACGGGCCGAAGCCTGCCTGCTGGATCTGCGTTGCCAGACCTCCGAGGTTTCCGACCATTTCCACCAGGTGGCAGCCCAGACTTCCAATTGCCCGAGCGGCGAGCAGGGCGGCCACCTGGGCTGGCTTGCGGCCGACGACTGCGCGCCAGAGTTCGCCCGCGAGATCTTCGGCCAGTTTGGCCTGGGCGTGCTACCGCGCCTGGTGCACAGCCGTTTCGGTCTGCACGTGGTGGAACTGCTGGCCCGGGAGCCCGGCCGGGTGCGGCCCTTTGATGCAGTCCGGTCCTCTGTGACGCAGGCCTTGCGACAGCAGACCTTCACCTCCGCGCTGCGGCACTACCTGCAATGCCTGGCAGGCGACGCCTGCATCGAGGGCGTCGACCTCAGTGCAGCGGCGTCGCCGCTTGTTCAGTAACGGCGGCCGGCCCGCATCGATGACGCGACCCGGTCTTGCCGGCAACCGGTAGGGTCGCCGGCCTGCGCCATTGTCGTACTGCAGAAACCACCACGACCATTCCCATGACCCCCGCACAAGAGCTACACAACGCACTGATCTCCAGCGGGTTAGAGCCCCTGCGTCTGGGCGGCCGTTCCTTGCTGCCCATCGTGCAGGGGGGAATGGGCGTTGGGGTGTCGGCCCACCGGCTGGCCGGAAGCGTGGCCGCGCTGGGGGCGATGGGAACGATCTCGTCGGTAGACCTGCGTCGGCATCACCCGGACCTGATGGCACGCTCGGCTCCTCTGGCGCCTGGGCCGGCGATGAAGGCCGTCATCAACGCGGCCAATCTGGAAGCGCTGGCGCGCGAGATCGCCGCCGCGCAAAAGCTTGCACAGGACCGCGGACTGTTGGCGGTGAATGTCATGCGCGCCGTCGGCGAATATGAACCCACCGTTCGGGCTGCGCTGGAAGCCGGCATCGACGCCGTGGTGGTGGGTGCCGGTTTGCCGCTCGACTTGCCCGACTTGGCCCGCGAGCACCCGCGGGCATTGCTCATCCCTATCCTCTCCGACGCGCGCGGCGTCACGCTGCTGGTGAAGAAGTGGGACCGAAAGCAGCGATTGCCCGACGCCATCATCATCGAGCACCCACGCTGGGCTGGCGGCCACCTCGGGGCGGCAAAGATCGCCGACCTGAACGACCCCCGCTTCGACTTCGATCAGGTCATCCCTGCGGTTCAGGCCTTCCTGCGCAGCGCCGGCGTCGAGCGGGAAATCCCATTGATCGCGGCCGGGGGGGTGCGCCGGTTCGAGGACATCCAGCGCCTGCAGTCGCTCGGCGCGGCGGCGGTGCAACTCGGCACGCCCTTCGTCGCCACCGAGGAATGCGACGCCGACCCCAATTTCAAGCGTGTGCTGGCCGACGCGCGCGAGGAAGATCTGGTCGAGATCAACAGCGTGGCCGGCCTGCCCGCCCGCGCCGTGCTCACGCCCTGGCTGCGGAGTTACTTGTTGGCTGAGCCGCGCCTGCAGGCCAAGGCCCACCGCAAGCCGCGCTGCACGCTGTCATTTGATTGCCTGGCCCAATGCGGACTTCGTGACGGCATGCTCGGCTGGGGCCAGTTCTGCATCGATAAGCAGTTGGCCTCGGCTCTTCGCGGCGACGTCGCCAAGGGACTCTTCTTTCGCGGCGCCGGGGCCTTGCCGTTCGGCTCGCACATCGTCACCGTGCAGCAGCTTCTGCAGCGCATGCTGACGGCCGGAGTGGCGCTGGGAACCCCGCCCGCACCGACGCCAAGCCCGGCGCCCCTCTAACCGGATGCACTCGTCAATGAAGAGGATCCCGCTGAGCTCAGCCCAATACGCCCCTGCCAGCGGGCCGACGGCGTCGATCGACCCGCGGTGGCGCCTGGGTCGGCTCCTGAGCGCTCCTCATCGCCTGGGCTTCTTCACCGCCTCCATGTTGCTGACGGTCAGCGGGTTTTGGTGGGCCCTGGTGCTCGGGGCTCGGGAAGCGGGGGTCTCATTGCCTTGGGCCGTGGCACCTCCGCTGGTGCACGGGCTGTTCATGGCGATGGGGTTCATGCCGCTGTTCATGGTCGGGTTCCTATTCACCGCAGGTCCCCGCTGGCTGGGAATGCCCGAGGTGGATGCACGCGGACTGCTGGCGCCGGTCGTGGGCATGGTTTTCGGTTGGGTGTTGGCACTTGCTGGATTTCACTGGCGGGCCGATCTGGCGGCACTGGGGGTGGCCATCGTGGCGTCGGCTTGGAGCGCCATCGCCTGGCGGTTCTTCGACCTGTGTCGCCGCAGCAAGGCGCCGGACAAGTTGCACGCCCATGTCATCGGGGTGAGCATAGCCACGGGGGCCCTTGCGCTGTGGGTGGCGGCGCTTTCCTTGTGGCTGCGCCAGGTCACCGGCCTGCGCGTGGCCACGCAGATGGCGCTGTGGTGCTGCCTGGCGCCCACATTCGCGACGGTCTCGCACCGCATGATCCCGTTCTTCACGGCCGGTGCGCTGCCGACGCTCGATGCCTGGAGACCGAACTGGCTGCTGTGGGCCATGCTTGCAGCCCTGGGGGTCTGCGGTGCGGGCGCCATCGCCGAACTGCTGGTCGGACCGCTTCCCGCTTCCCTGCACGGTGCGCAAGTCGCCGTGCAAGGGCCTGCCGCGATCCTGCTGCTGTGGCTGGCGATGCGGTGGGGCCTGTTGCAGAGCCTGAAGGTTCGCCTTCTGGCGATGCTGCATGGCGGCTTCCTTTGGCTGGGGCTGGCGATGGCCTTGGCTGCGTTGTCCCATGCCCTGGTGGCTGCGGGTCGTGAGGGCCTGGGCCTGGCACCAACCCATGCCCTGACCATGGGCTACCTGGGTGCCACTCTGTTCGCCATGATCACCCGCGTCACCGCCGGCCACAGCGGCCGGCCGCTGGCGGTGGACCGTGTCGCATGGGTGCTCTATTGGGGTCTTCAATTCGCCACGGTGGCGCGCGTGGGCGCAGCCCTGAGGCCGGAAATGTCAAGGCCGCTGATCCTCCTGGCAGTGACAGCATGGGTGCTGTCGAGCGCCGGCTGGACCTGGCGATACGGAGGCTGGTTGGGACGGGCCCGGATCGACGGTCGGCCTGGCTGAATCCCTGTCCCCGGGGGTCGCAGGATCGCCGCTCACGGCCCGGCGGGGGCTGCCACCCATCGAAGCTGAGCTTCGTCAGAGACAAGGCCATGCCGCCGCCATCAGTCCTTTGAGGGACGCGGTATCGCACGCTGCACGGCCACACCCATCACCAACGCAAAACCAAGGATGGCGACGGCGTGCAAGGCACCAGAGTACGACAGGCGCGGTCCCGCCAGCTTGGCGTCCTCACATCATGGCTGCAGGCTTAAAAGGCTCATCCGAGCTGCACGGCACGACCCATGCGATCAAAGGGCAGGAACCGCCCGATATCGCCGCGGTGCACGGACTGGACCATGTCTTGCAGTGCCGCATCGACCTGCGACACCGTGGGCGGCCCTGCTGCCCCTGCAGCCAGCGCCGCCGCAAACACCAGACTCCACGACGGCCCCAGAGCCTGGGCCTCGGCGGCCAAGGCCTCGAAATCACCGAGTGCATGCGGGTCCTTGTCCACGCACATCAGAGGCGAAAGTTCGCCGCCCTCGCCGGCCTCGAAGAGCGCGCGTTGTTCGTCCGTGGCCCCGCCAGGCAGGCTGGCACCCGCAAAAACAAGCAGCAACCGCCGCGGCTCGGGGTGCTCTCGGACAACCCGCAACAATTGGTCGAAGGAGATGATGCTCATCGTCCGTCCTCTGCCTCGTCGAACCAGCCAAAGCGATCCTGGAGGGCAGGACTCATGCGTGTGGGCGGCCATGGCACGTCGAAGTCAAGCCGCACCCAGGCTGTCCAGCCTGAGGGCAGAGCCTGCGCCACCGCCTCGGTGGCGTCCCGGATCAACATGTCGGTCATCGGGCAGGCGGCGCTGGTGGGGATCAAGACCACCTCGACGCACGGTCCCGCCGCCATGTCGGCCCGTCCGATGCGCTCGACCAGCCCCAGCTCGACAACGCTCTCGCCCAACTCGGGATCGAGCACCGTTTGCAGCGCAGCACGAGCCTCGTCGACCCAGTCAGTGACAGACATGACCTGATTGGAATCCCGGCGCCCGATCGATTCCTTGGCCCAGATCAAAGCGACGCCTGAAAATGCCCGGTAAGGTCTCGTGTCGCGGGCCCTGTGGCAAACCCGGCATGGACAGCGCGCGGGCGCTGCCCAGCGCATGATTTCCTTGGACTCGCCGGAGCATCGCATGCTGCGTGCCCGCCCAAGAACAGGGCAAGGACCAGGCATGCACGTTGCGGAACCAGTCCACTGAAACGTCCACGGTGAAACGCCCTTTCTCCTTGTCGGCCAAGCTCGGAACCATCGCCGGCTTGCTGCTGGTGATGGCCATGGCCTCGGTCGGTCTGACGCTGTGGGTGACTTGGCAACTTGATGGTGGGGCGGCGGCGGTCAATGAAGCCGGCCGTATGCGCATGCAGACTTGGCGCATGGCCCAGATGCTCTCCAGCGGAGACCGCGAACACCTGGAGAGGCAGCTGAAGACATTCGAAGAAAGCCTGGGTCTGCTGCGCTCAGGTGACCCCGCGAGACCGCTGTCGGTTCCGCGGGATGCGGCCTCCCAGCAGGCATTCACCGGCGTGCAGCAAGGCTGGAATGCGCTGCGTACCGCCTGGGCAAAGGATCCCCCACCAGAACCCGCAGCCGCAGCGGCGCAGGCTGAACTCTTCGTCGAACAGGTCGATGCATTCGTCACCGCGATCGAGCGCCAGCTTTCAGGGTGGACGGCCCTGCTCAACACCTTCCAAGTCTTGATGATGGGGCTGGTGCTCGCCAGTGCAGTCACCCTCCTGTACGCAGCCCATTATTTCGTTCTCGGCCCACTGGCGCGTCTACAGGCCGGTCTGGGGCGAGTCGGTGCGGG
>CAISYQ010000423.1 GCA_903889735.1 uncultured Methylibium sp. | reverse complement strand
GGCGGGGGGTTCGCCGGGCACCTCGCTGGGTGCTTCGCAGACCCACTCAGGAGGAGCCTCGACGGGCGGCTGAGCCGGGCCCTCCAGCGCCAGCGCCGCGGCCAGCGTGTCCAGCATCGTCGGGCCGACATTGCCGGCCACCGCGACGCGCGCACCGCTGCGCGCCACCAGCTGCCCGCACATCACCGTGGTGGTGGTCTTGCCATTGGTGCCGGTGATCGCGATCAGCCGGGGCGCATAGCCACGGTCGGCCTTCAGGCCGGCGAGGGCCTGCGTGAACAGCTCGAGCTCGCCCTGCACCGGGATGCCGAGCTCGGCGGCGCGTGCCAGCAGGGGCGCCAGCGCCGGGTCCAGCGGCGACAGGCCGGGGCTCTTGAGCACGCGCGACACCCTGGTGGATGCGCCGCTTTCGCCGCGGCCTGCGCCTTCGCCGGTCTCGTCCAACAGCGCCGGATCGAAGCCCACCACGAGCCGCGCGTCCGGCACCTCCGCGGCCAACGCCGCGGCCTGGGGCGGCGCCGGGCGCGAGTCGGCCACGCGCACCACCGCGCCGCCGCGGGCGCACCAGCGCGCCATCGCGAGCCCGGAGTCACCCAGGCCCAGCACGAGGACGGTGTGGCCGGCCAGCTCTTTCATCGGCTCACCGCAGCTTCAGCGTGGACAGACCGACCAGGCACAGCAGCATGGTGATGATCCAGAAACGGATCACGACCTGCGTCTCCTTCCAGCCGGACTTCTCGAAATGGTGGTGCAGCGGCGCCATCAGCAGCACGCGCCGGCCCACGCCATAGCGGCGCCGGGTGTACTTGAACCAGGCCACCTGCGCCATCACCGACAGCGCCTCGACGACGAAGATGCCGCCCATCACCGCCAGCACGATTTCCTGGCGCACGATGACGGCGATGGTGCCGAGCGCGCCGCCCAGCGCCAGCGCACCGACATCGCCCATGAAGACCTGCGCCGGGTGGGCGTTGAACCACAGGAAGGCCAGCCCCGCACCCGCCATGGCCGCGCAGAACACCAGCAGCTCGCCCGCCCCCGGGATGTGGGGCAGGAAGAGGTAGTTGGAGAACACCGCATTGCCGGTCACGTAGGCGAAGATGCCGAGCGCCGAGCCCACCATCACCACCGGCATGATCGCCAGGCCGTCCAGCCCATCGGTCAGGTTGACGGCGTTGCTCGAGCCCACGATGACGATGTAGGTCAGGAAGATGAAGCCGGCCACGCCGAGCGGGTAGCTCACTGTCTTGAAGAAGGGCACGATCAGGTCGGCGCGGTTGGGCAGCGGGATGGTGAAGCCGCTGCCGATCCAGTTCAGGAAGAGCTCCGCCACGCGGGCGTTCGAGGTCTCGGCCACGCTGAAGGTCAGGTAGAAGGCCGCGATCAGCCCGATCACCGACTGCCACAGGTACTTGTCGCGGGAGCGCATGCCCTCGGGGTCCTTGTCGACCACCTTGCGCCAGTCGTCGACCCAGCCGATGGCACCGAAGCCGAAGGTCACGATCATCACGATCCACACGAAGCGGTTGGACCAGTCGAACCACAGCAGCGTGGACAGCGCGATCGACAACAAGATCAGCGCACCGCCCATGGTGGGCGTGCCGCGCTTGGCCAGGTGCTCGGCCACCCCGTACTCGCGGATCGGCTGGCCGATCTTCAGCTCGGTCAGGCGCCGGATCACATAGGGACCCAGGGCCAGGCCCAGCAGCAGCGCGGTCATGGCCGCCATCACCGCCCGGAAGGTCAGGTACTGGAAGACGCGCAGGAAACCGAACTGCTCCGGGTTCAACTGCTGCAGCCACTGCGCCAGGGTCATCAGCATGGGAGGCCTTCGCTCGGAGGGGGTTGCGTGGGGGCCGCGGCGCGCGCCTGCAGGGCGGCCACCACCTGCTCCATCTTCATGAAACGAGAGCCCTTGACCACGATGGAGGCGGCCGGCGGCATGGCAGGGAGCTGCGCCAGCAGCGCGGCCACATCGGCGAAGGCGCGGGCCTGCGGTCCGAACGCCTGTGCCGCCGCGGTGCAGGCCGCACCGGCCGTCCACAGCGACTCGATGCCCTGCAGCCGCGCATGGGCACCGACCTCGGCATGGAAGGCCGGGCCCTGGTCGCCGACCTCGCCCATGTCGCCCAGCACCAGCCAGCGCGGGCCGGGCAGCGTGGCCAGCACGTCGATGGCGGCGCGGACCGAATCGGGGTTGGCGTTGTAGCTGTCGTCGATCAGGGTCACGCTGCGCCCGCCCAGCCGCAGCGTCTGGCTCTGCGATCGGCCCTTGACCGGCTCGAAGGTCGCCAGGCCTCGCAGCACCGCCTCCAGCGGACAGCCCGCGGCCAGGGCGCAGGCCGTGGCGGCGAGCGCGTTCCTGAGGTTGTGGGCACCGGCCGCGCGCAGGGTGAAGGCCGCATCGCCCGCGGGGCTGCGCAGCCGCGCCGACCAATGGTCGCCGAGCCAGGTGGCATCGGCCAGCAGGTGGACATCGGCCGGCGAGCCGCCGTGGCGGGCCTGGGGCGGGCCATCGAGCGCGAAGCTCAGTACCCGGCGCGGTCCGGCCAGGGCGCGCCACAGCGGCGCGTAGGCCTCGTCGGCCGGGAAGACCGCGGTGCCGTCCGCCGGCAGGGCCTCGATCACGGCGCCGTTCTCGCGCGCCACCGCCTCCACGCCGTCCATGAACTCCTGGTGTTCGCGCTGGGCGTTGTTGACCAGTGCGACGGTGGGCGCGGCCAGCCGCGCGAGCTGGGCGATCTCGCCGGGGTGGTTCATGCCGAGCTCGACCACCGCAGCGCGGTGCCCCCCGGCGGCCTGTGGTCCCTGGGGTGGGCGCAGCCGCAGCAGCGTCAGCGGCACGCCGATGTCGTTGTTGAAATTGCCCTGCGTGGCGAGGGCGGCCTCGCCCTGCCAGGCCCGCAGGATGCTGGCGATCATCTGCGTGACGGTGGTCTTGCCGTTGCTGCCCGTCACCGCGATCAGCGGCAGGTCCATGCGCGCCCGCCAGCCGCCCGCCAGCGTGGCCAGCGCGGCGCGGGTGTCGACCACCTGCAGGCCGGGCAGGCCCGCCTCGGCGAGGCCGCGGTTTGCGATCGCGGCGACCGCGCCGGCCGCGCGCGCCTGCGGGAGGAAGTCATGGGCGTCGAAATGCTCGCCCTCGAGCGCCACGAACAGGTCGCCCGGCCTCAGGCTGCGGGTGTCGGTGTGCACCCTGGTGAGCGGCGTGGCCGGATCACCGACCAGGGTCGAGCCGGGCAGCAGTCGGTGGGCGAGCGCCAGGTCCATCATCACGAGGCGGCTCCCGATCCGGCGACCGGCGACCGTGCCTCCACCGCCACAGCGCCCGGGCCCAGGGTCCCTGCCGCCTGGGCTTGGCGGATCTCCGTCCGCAGCGCCAGCGCGCGCCGGGCCTCGTCCACATCCGAGAAGGGCTGCCGCTGCCCGGCGACTTCCTGGTAGCTCTCATGGCCCTTGCCGGCGATCAGCAGCAGGTCGCGAGCGTCGGCCGCGAGCACGGCCTCGGTGATGGCGCGGCGGCGGTCGGGCGTGACCTGCACTACCTCGGGCCGCGTGAAGCCGGCCAGGATGTCGGCCAGGATGGCTTCGGGGTTCTCGTGGCGCGGGTTGTCGCTGGTGACGACCACGGCGTCGGCCAGGCGCTCGGCCGCAGCCGCCATCAGGGGACGCTTGCTGGCATCGCGGTTGCCGCCGCAGCCGAACACGCAGACCAGCCGGCCACCGCGGGCCCGGGCCAGGCCGCGCAGCGCCGCCAGCACCTTCTCCAACGCGTCGGGCGTGTGGGCGTAGTCGACCACCAGCTCGGGGCCCGGCGGGGCCTCGGCGGGTGGGGCCGCGGAGATGGTGCCGGAGAAGGCGCCAGAGGAAACGCCGGCGGGATCACCACCGCGGTCGTTGTCCCTCAGCCCCACCCGCTGCAGCCGCCCCGGCACCGGTGTCAGCTGCGACGCCGCGCGGGCCGCGTCACCGAGCGGGATGCCCAGCGCCCGCAAGGCCCCGATCACCGCCAGCAGGTTGGCCGCATTGAAGTCGCCGATCAGGCAGCTGCGCACATCGACCGATTGCGCGCCCTCATGCACACGGAAGGCCAGTCCGCCCTCGACATGGCCGAGCGCGCCGGCGCACAGGCGGGCGCTGCGGTCGTGCAGGGAGAAGGTCCAAAGCGAAAGTCCTGGGTCCGCGCCCGACCGGGGTGCCCCTGCGGAGGCGGACTGGGTGCGGGGTGTCGATCCGGCGACCGCCGTGGCGGGAACCGCCCATTGGGTGGCGGTCTTGGAGGAGGCCTCCTGTTCGGCGGCCGTATTGGCGGAGGCCGCCAGGTCTGCGGCCAGCGCCGCGCCCTGCGGATCGTCGAGGTTGATCACAGCGGCCTCGAGCCCCGGCCAGTCGAAGAGCGCACGCTTGGCGGCCCAATACTCGGCCATGCCGCCGTGGAAATCGAGGTGGTCGCGGGTGAAATTGGTGAACAGCGCCACGTTGATGCGGGTGGCCGCCAGCCGGTGCTCGACGAGGCCGATCGACGAGGCCTCGATCGCGCAGGCCGTGAAGCCCGCGTCGGCCATGCAGCGCAGGCTGGCCTGCAGCGTGACCGGGTCGGGCGTGGTCAGGCCGGTGAATTCAAGCCCGCCCTCGTACGCCTGTCCATGCGGGCGCCCGTGCGGATCCTGACCCTGGTTCACGCCCGGGCCCATGGCTTCTTCGCCGCCACCGACCCGCGGCGGCTCGCCGACCCCGAGGGTCCCGACCAGGCCGCAGCGCCGCCCGAGCAGGGTCAGGGCCTGCGCGGTCCACCAGGCCGTCGAGGTCTTGCCGTTGGTGCCAGTGGTCGCGACCACACTCAGCTGCTCGCTCGGGTGGTCGAAATAGGCGTCGGCGATGAGGCCGGTGGCCGCCTTGAGCCGCGCCAGCGTGCCAACGCGGGCGTCGGCAAAGCCGTAAACCTCCACGCCCTGGTCCTCGACCAGCACGCTCGCGGCGCCGGCCTCGAGGGCCTCGGCGACGAAGCGGCGACCATCCACCGCATGGCCGGGCCAGGCGATGAAGCCGTCGCCTGGCCGCACACGGCGGCTGTCGGTGCGCAGGGAGCCGGTGACGCCGGCGCGCAGCCAGCGGGCGGCGGCATCGGGTGATGGCAGGCGGGTCAGCATCAGAAGCTCTCCTCGACCGCCTCGATGTGCCGCGCAACGATCTGCGGCTTGACCTCGATGTCGGGCGCCACGCCCAGGGTGCGCAGCGACTGCTGCACCACCTCGCTGAACACCGGCGCCGCCACGTCGCCACCGTAATAGACGCCCGCACTGGGCTCGTCGATCATCACCGCGACCACGATGCGCGGGTGGCTGACGGGTGCCAGACCCACGAACCAGGCGCGGTATTTCTTCTCGGCGTAGCCCTTGCCCTCCTGCTTGTGGGCGGTGCCGGTCTTGCCACCAACCGAGTAGCCGATGGCCTGCGCGCGCGGGGCGGTGCCACCGGTGCCGGCCGCCATCTGCAGCATGTGGCGCACCGACTTCGCCGTCTCGGGGGAGAACACGCGCGTGCCGCCGGTGGGCTGGTCGGACTTGGTCAGGCTGACGGGAATCAGCTCGCCGTCTCGGGCGAACACGGTGTAGGCGTGCGCCAGCTGGAACAGGCTCACCGACAGGCCGTAGCCGTAGCTCATGGTCGCCTGCTCGATCGGCCGCCAGCTCTTGTAGGGGCGCAACCGCCCGGTCACCGCGCCGGGAAATTCGAGCTGGGGCTTGCGGCCGAGGCCGATGGCCGAGAACATCTCCCACATCTCGCGCGGCGGCAGCTGCATCGCCATCTTGACGGTGCCGACGTTGCTGGATTTCTGGATGACCTCCTCGACCGAGAGCAGGCCGTGGGGGTGGGCGTCCGAGATCGTGACGCCGGTGATCTGCATGCGACCCGGCGCGGTGTCGATCACCGTGCTGGGCTTGACCCGGCCCGACTCGATGGCGAGCGCGGCCACGAAGGGCTTCATGGTGGAGCCCGGCTCGAAGGTGTCGGTCAGCGCGCGGTTGCGCAGCTGCGCACCCGAGAGATTGCGGCGGTCGCCCGGGGTGAAACTGGGGTAGTTGGCCAGGGCCAGCACCTCGCCGGTCTGCACGTCGAGCACCACCGCACTGCCGGCCTTGGCCTTGTTCGCGACCACCGCATCGCGCAGCCGCTGGTAGGCGAAGAACTGCACCTTGGCATCGATGGAGAGCTCGATGTCGCGGCCGTCCACCGGCGGCACGCTCTCGCCGATGTCCTCGACCACCCGCCCGAGCCGGTCCTTGATGACGCGGCGCGAGCCGTCGCGCCCCGAGAGCTCCTTCTGGAAGGCGAGCTCGATGCCCTCCTGGCCGCGCTCCTCCACGCTGGTGAAGCCGACCACATGCGCCGCCGCCTCGCCGGCCGGGTAACGGCGCTTGTACTCGGTGAGCTGGTGGACGCCCTTGAGCCCCATCGCCTTCACCTGCTGCGCCACCGACGGATCAACCTGGCGCCCCAGGTAGACAAAATTCGGGTTGTCGCCCAGGCGTTTGTCGAGCTCGGCCGCGCTCATACCCAGGAGCCGGGCCAGCTCGCGCCGCTCGCCCGGCTCGGCCTTGACGTCGCGCGGAATGGCCCAGACCGTGGGCGCCTCCACACTGGAGGCCAGCAGCTCGCCGCGGCGATCGACGATGCGCCCGCGGCTGGACGGCAGCTCGAGCGTGCGGGCGTAGCGGTTCTCGCCCTTCTGCAGGTAAAACTCGACCTCCACCAGCTGGACATAAACCGCGCGGCCGATCAACAGCAGGAAGCCCGCGCCCATCAGCGCCAGCAGGAAGCGGGAACGCCAAGGGGGTGTCTTCGAGGCCAGCAGCGGGCTGGTGGCATAGCGCACGCTGCGGGCATTCGGCGACGTGGCGCGGCCGAGCCCGGCGGAGGCCTTGTCGCGCCAGCCGCTCACCGGCGGCCTCCCACAACTGCGGGTGCGCTGGCGGCTGGCGGGGCCTCCACGTATTCGGTCACGGCCGGCGTGGAGCTGCGCATGGCCAGCTTTTCGCGTGCCAGCCGCGACACCCGCAACGGCGCGGCCTGGGCCTGGCGGTCGAGTTGCAGGCGGTCGTGGTCGGCGCTCAGGCGCACCGCCTCGGCGCGCGCGCGGTCGAGCTCACTGAAGAGCCGCCGCGACTCGTAGCTCACCTTCACCAGATAGAGGCAGCTGCCGATCAGGGCCACCAGCAGCAGCAGGTTCAGGCGCGTCATGCGAGAGCCCCCACCGCGGTGCGCTCGGCCACGCGCAGGATCGCCGAACGCGAACGCGGGTTGGCGGCCACCTCCGCGGGCGAGGCGCGCAAGCGCGCCAGCGCGTGCAGCCTCAGTGCGGCCGGCGGCGCGAAGGGCGCGCGGCGGTCGAACACCTCGCGGCTGTGGCGCGCGATGAAGGTCTTGACGATGCGGTCCTCGAGCGAGTGGAAGCTGATCACCACCAGCCGCCCCCCCGGTTTCAGCAGCGCCAGCGCGGCCTCGAGCACCTGCTCGAGCTGCGCCAGTTCGGCATTGACGAAGATCCGCAGCGCCTGGAAGGTGCGGGTGGCCGGATCCTGGCCGGCTTCGCGGGTGCGCACCGAGCGGGCCACCAGCGCGGACAGTTCGGCGGTCGTGGTCAGCGGCGGGCCCTCGGCCTGCCGGGCGACGATGGCGCGGGCGATCGCCGGTGCGAAGCGCTCCTCGCCGTAGTCGCGGATCACCTCGGCGATCTCCTGCTCGGTGGCGCGCGCCAAGAAGGCCGCCGCGCTCTCGCCGCGCGTGGTGTCCATGCGCATGTCCAGCGGGCCGGTGAAGCGGAAGCTGAAACCCCGGGCGGGATCGTCGATCTGCGGCGAGCTCACGCCCAGGTCGAGCAGCAGGCCGTCGATCGCCGCCACGCCGCGCGCTGCCAGCAACGCCGGCAGCTCGGCGAAGGCCGCGTGCTCGATCTGGAAGCGCGGATCGGCGCTCAGTGCCGCATCGGCCCGGGCATAGACCACGGCCTGGGGATCCCGGTCGATCGCGATCAGCCGACCGGCGGGAGCAAGCCGCTCGAGCAGCAGGCGCGAATGCCCGCCACGGCCGAAGGTGCCGTCCACGTAGCAGCCCTCGGGCGAGGTCAGCACGGCGTCCACCGCCTCGTGCAGCAGCACGGTGGTGTGCGAGAGCGGACCCCCGCCATCGACCGACACAGGGTTCCCCGCGGGGCCGACGGCCCGGACCGATCGAGCGCCCGGGGTCCCCGGGGCGGCCGACGCTCTGCGGGCGGCCTTTGCGTGTGCCATGGCCGCCTAGAAAGCGAAGTCCCGCAGCGCATCGGGCAAGCCCTGCTGCATCACCACCGCCTCATGGGCGGCGTAGCGCGGCGCGTCCCAGAGCTCGAAATGGCTGCCCATGCCCAGCAGCATGACGTCGCGGGTCAGGCCGGCGGCCGCACGCAGTTCGGGCGAGACCAGGACCCGCGAGGCACCGTCGATCTCCACGTCCATCGCATTGCCCAGGAAGATGCGCTTCCAGCCCTTGGCCTGCTCCGGCCAGGCAGCGATCTTCTCGCGGTAGCCCTCCCAGGCCGGGCGCGGGAACACCAACAGGCAGCCATCGGGGTGTTTCGTGAGCGTGAGCTGCCCCTGCGCCTGCGCCGCCAGCACCTCCCGGTGCCGCGCGGGCACAGCCAGACGCCCTTTTGCGTCCAGCGCCAGCGCAGAAGCCCCTTGAAACACGAATTGCGACACAAAAACCCACAGAAGTGCACTTCATCCCACTTTAACGGAGCACTCCCGACCGGTCAACCACATGACACAAAAAATTCAATCAAATCAAAGACTTAGCCGCATTATTGAAGAAATGATGAGCCCGAAAGTCGTTCAAAAATAAGGACTTGCAGCGGGCTGTGGAAGTGATGGATGACAAACGGGTCGCTTTGGCGACAGCAGGTCGCGGCCGTGCCACTCAACCCCGCAGGAGTGAAAGCGCCGGGTCGCGCCTGGCTTCGGAAAAGCTGCGAGGCCGATGCCTTCGGTCAACGGACGCTTCACAGCGCCTCTCCCAAGACCGGGCCAGCCGGTGCGGCCCTTGGTTTTGGGTCGCTCAGAGGCGGACCAGGCGGATGCCCGCCGCCCTGAGGCGGGGAGCGTTCAGACCACCGCCGCCCCGGCCCGCCCGCGCAGGCTCCACTGCCACAGCCGCTCGAAGCGCAGCGGCAGGACCATGAACCAATGCTCGACGATGGCCAGGGTCAGCAGGGTGCCGGCGAAGGTGAGCGAGGTGGCGTCGAAGCGCTCGACGCCCTGGGCGAAGGCGGCCTGCCAGACGGCGGCCACACACAGCGTGGAGCCGATGACCGAGACCGGGAACAGCGAGTTCATCGGCCGGCGGCGGAAGTAGCTCTGCAGGTAGCGCAGGTGGGCGGGCAGGAAATCCTCGGCCAGGTTGCGCACGCCGAGGAAGACATTGAGTTTGGCGCTCTGGCGCATGACCCAGAGGATCATGAAGGCCCACAGGCCGGTGGGGTTGCTCCCGCCCCAGGTGACCGCCACCACGGCGGCGCCGAGCACGAGCAGCGCCAGCTCGTGGTGCAGCACCGTCTGCAGCGCGTACCAGGTGCGCCGCCAGCCCGCCGCCCCAGCCGGCAGCGAGGTGCGCCGGGGACCGGTGACATAGCCGAGCAGGAAGGCGATCTCCTGCCAGGCCCAGACCAGCACCGCGCACAGGAAGGCCGCATAGGCGCCGCCCGTGCGGGTGTCATGGGCGGTGACCGCCAGCCCGACCAGCGAGAGCGCCAGCACCACCGTGGCGCCGACCATCGTCCACTTGAAAGTCCAGCGCGGCAGGCCGTCGAGCATCAGGATCACGCCGGTGCTGAACCACCACACGAAGAGCGTGAAGAGCACCGGCAGCGCGTACTGGAGCATGGGTGGGTGAGGCCGTCAGCGGTAGAGGGAGCAAGAGCGCAAGCAGGGATGGCGACCGCGGCTGCAGCAGGGGTGACGGCGCCAGTGCAGACCAGAGGCCAACGCGAGCGGTGGGTTGCGCCGCCTCACCACGCCGGGACGACGCGCGGGTTGGCGGGCAGCTCGTTGCGCTGCGTCGGCAGGCAGTAGAGCCGGACGAAGGTGACCGCCGCCGCCACGCCCAGCCCGGCGCGCTTGACCGCACCCACCACGCCGCCCTGCGCGGCCGCGGCCTCGCTGGCCACCGAGATCAGCCGCAGACGCTCCAGCGCGGCGCGAAAGCGCGGGTCATCGAGGTTGAGCGTCAGCGGGAAGCATTGCTTGCTGATTTCGGAGGTGATGCGGAAGACCTCGAAGTCGTAGGCGGTCGGGTCCAACCCCATGGCGGCATGCATCTCGGGGCGGGTGTGGTCGCGCACGTACATGGTGGCGAACACCGCGAGCAGGAAGAACTTGATCCACAGCTTGTTGACGCCCGACAGCAGTTTGGGGTCGGCGCGCATCAGCAGCGCGAAGGCCTCGCCATGGCGGAATTCGTCGTTGCACCAGCGCTCGAACCACTTGAAGATCGGGTGGAAGCAGAGCTCGGGGTGCTTCTCCACCTGGCGGTAGATGGCGATGTAGCGCGCGTAGCCGATCTTCTCGGAGAGGTAGGTGGCGTAATAGATGAACTTGGGGCGGAAGTAGGTGTACTTCTTGGCCTTGGCCAGGAAACCGAGATCCACGCCGACGCCGAAGTCCTTGAGCCACTGGTTGATGAAGCCGGCATGGCGGCTCTCGTCGCGCGCCATCAGGCCCATGAGCTCCTTGATGTCGGGGTTGCTGACCTTCTTTTTGATCTCGGCGTAGAGCACGCAGCCCGAGAACTCGGACGTGACCGAGCTGATCAGGAAATCGAGGAATTCCTTGTGCAGCGCAGGCGGCAGCTGCGAGAAGTTGGCCATCATGTCGGCCGGACGCTGGAAGTGGTCGGTGTTGGAGTCGGCGCGGAACTCCTCCATCAGCACATCCCACTCGGCGCGTACGCGGCTCACGTCGACGCGGTCCATCGCCGCCATGTCGGTGGTGTAGAAGCGCGGCGTGAGCATGGTGTTCTTGAGCGCGGTGCTGGTCGCCTCGTTGGGGGCGGCGGCATCGGTGGGCGCGGTGCTGGCAAGCGTGGTCATGGCAGGCTCCGGAACGTCAGGGGGCCGCGCGCGGCGCGGTCATCAGCCGCACGAAGACGGCGGCGTTGGTGGGACCGAAGGACCCGAGATCGACCGTGTGGCCGGTGGTCGGGTCTTCGAGGGTGAAACGGCCATCGGCATGGGCCACGAGCTGGAAGGGCTGCTCAGGGCCATGGCCGCTGCGCTTGCGCTCGCGCGCCAGGCCCCGCATGGCGCCGCGCAGGAAGCCGTTCTCGCCGGGGGCCACCGTCTCGGCCAGCCGGCCGGTGGCATCGAGGATGGCGATGCTGCCGTCGGGGCGGTCCTCGAAACGGTACTCGCGAACCTCGAGCCGGGCGGTGGGCGCAGCCGCGGACATCCCGATGCCGCTCAAGCGGCTGGCGGCCACCGCTCCCAAGGCCAGCAGCAGCAGCGCGGTGATCGCCAGCACCGGCAGGCGGGTCGGGCGGGCGAGCGGCAGGGGGTTCATAGCAGGGCCTCGTTCAGGCGGCCAACGCGGCAGGACCGCGCCGCGGACTCTCGGGCGCGCTGGCTGCCGTGGAACGGGACGCTTCGGCGACTGGCAGGATGCTCGGGGCCTGGGCCGCCGAGGTGGCCAGCGCCTGGCTCAGCATCCCGGCCACGCGTTCGGCATCGGCCAGGGCGCGCAGCGTGGGCTCGGTGCGCTTCAGGCGCCAGGGACGGGCATGCGGCCACAGGTGCGGATAGGCGATGTTCTGGCCCTCGCACAGGGTCAGCGCGATGTCGCCATGGCCGCCCCCCAGGCGGTGCAGCGCCACCCCGTCGATGCGGCTGAGCGGCAGGTTGAAGGTGACCGTGAGCACGATGCCGATGCGCATGACGACGCGCCGGTCGGTCAGCGTGTAAACGCTGGTGCGGGCGCTGAGCCAGGCAATGGACGCCAGCAGGGCGAGCCCCAGCGCGGACAACAGGGCCAGAGGCAACGAGCTCACCAGCGTGTCCACCAGTGAACTGCCTTCCGAGAGCAGCGTCGCACCGCGCCAGGCAAGCATCAGCGCGAAGTAGATGGCGGCCTTGCGCAGGTGCAGCGCCTCGATGGCCAGCCTGCGCCAGTCGGGGGCGCCCTGCCAGAGCAGCCGCTCACCAGGCGGCAGCGGCTCGGGCAGACCGTGCACGGCCTCGAACTCGTGTTCGTGGTCGTGCGACTGGTAGTTCACCTTCATACCAGCGGTTCCTGGCGCGAAGGCTCGGCGTAGAGGGTGCCGCCGCCGTAGTAGGCCATGATCTTCTCTTCCTCGAGCAGCGTGACGCGGTCGAAGTATCGCGTGCCCGGCACCTTGGCGAACTGGTGGCTGAGGATGGACGCCACGCGCACGGCCTCATCGCCAATGCGGCTGAAGTTGACCGGCAGCAGCACCTGGCGCGTGCCGCCGTCCACGGGGACGCTGACCTCGAGGTAGCGGAACATCATCTCGGAGCGGTCGACCCAGAGGTCGCGGACGGTACCGCCGACCTCGCCATCGGCGCCGATCACGTCCATGCCGCGCGGATCCGGGTCCTGCTCGGCGACGCCGAAGCCCTCGATCGTGCGGATGGGCACGATCTTGGCCTCGCCCTCGAAGGTGAGGTCAGGCTCGTCGGCCCGGTCGGCCCAGGCGCCGGGGCCCACGCCGTCGAGCATCGGGTTGCCGGTGGGCTCCAGCGGGGCGCCGAGCCAGCGGTGGGTCGGCTGCGCATGCAGCGTCTGCGGCGACTTGTTGTCGTTGGGCACCGAGATCTCGCCGCCGTGGGGCAACAGGAAGGTCTTGGGCGTGGGCATGCCGATGAAGCCGGGCGTGAAGATCACGCGGCCATCGGGCAGGTCGGTCTCCAGCGGGAAGCCCTCGCGCTTGCTTTCGCGCTGGAGGTAGTAGATCAAACCGGCGAAGAAGACCCAGAACATGTACAGCACGATCTGGGCGACGTCGACGTACTGCGTGATGGCTCCAGTACCCATGAGGTTTCTCCTTTTCTCTTCTGGCAAATGGCGTCAGCCGGGGAACTCGGCCAACCCGAAACGCGACGGCGGCCGCAGCCGCGAAACACTGCTCGCGCGGACCAGCGGCCCGATCGCGATCAATGTGGCGAACAACAAGATGATCTCGAGGTGGTAGACGAAGCTGTAGCCGACCGAAGGATCGACCAGCGCGGACCCGAGCATGCCGCTGCCGGCCAGCCCGGCCACCAGGTCGCGCAGCACACCGCCCAGGGCCACCGCCAAGCCGCCAGCCGTGGCCTGCACCGCGCCCCAGGCCCCCAGGGCCAGGCCCGTGCGACCGGCGCGCTCCAGCCCCATCGCCACCGTGAGGGTGCTCACCGCGAACAGTCCCCCGCCAAAGCCGATCAGCGTCACGCCGATGCGGAACACCAGGGCCGACTGCAGCGGCGCGGCGAAGATCACCGCCGGAAAAGCCACCAGCCCGACCAGCAGGCCCACGGCCGCCAGGCGATGAGGATCGTGCCCAGCACCCAGCCAGCGTGCGGCCAGGCCGAAGGCGAACAGCGCGCCGCCCGCCATCAGCGCCGTCAGCAGCGTGGTCGCGCCCACCGACAGGCCGAGGATCTCGCCGCCATAGGGCTCGAGGATGATGTCCTGCATGCTGAAGGCCGCCGTGCCCAGACCCACGGTCACGAGGAAACGCCGCGTGCGCCCCTCTCGGACGAATTCGCGCCAGCTGTCCCGAAAAGCCGGCTGCAGCGAGATGGCCAGGCGGCCCGAGCGGTCACGCGGCTCCTGTTTCCAGAGCGCGATCAGGTTCACGATCATCGTGAAGCCGGCGGCCCCCTGCACCACCTTGATCAAGCGGACCTGGCTGAAGTCGGCCAGCAGCGCCGAGAACACCAGCCCGCCCGCGACCATGCCGACCAGCAGCATCACGTACATCAGGGCCACGACCCGGGGCCGCGTCGCCTCAGGGGCGAGGTCGGTCGCCAGCGCGAGGCCGGCGGTCTGCGTCGTCTGCATGCCAGCGCCGACCAGCAAGAAGGCCAGCGCCGACGCCGCCGGGCCCAGCCAAGCTGGGCCGTTGGAGTCGCCCGAGAGCACGATCAGCGCAAACGGCATGATCGCCAGGCCGCCGAACTGCAGCCAGGTGCCCATCCAGATGTAGGGCACGCGCTTCCAGCCCAGCACCGAGCGGTGGGTGTCGGAGCGGTGACCGACAAACGCCCGGAACGGGGCTGCCAGCAGCGGCAGCGCCGCCATCACCGATACCACCCAGGCCGCCATGCCCATCTCGACGATCATGACGCGGTTGAGCGTGCCGATCAACAGCACGCCCGCCATCCCCACCGTGAGCTGGAACAGCGCCAGCCGCAGCAGACGCGGCAGCGGCAGTTCGCTGCTGGCCGCATCGGCGAAGGGCAGGAAGCGGGTACCCAGACGCTTCCACGTCTGGACCATCTCGCGGGTGTAGGCAGCCTGGAGCTGCCGAACCGGGTTCATGTGCGCAGCAGCTCCAGGGCCTGGGAGGTGTAGAAACCGCTGGCGATGCGCTGCGTGCGCGCCGCGCTCCAGTTCGCCAGCTGGGGCTCCGCCGCCAGGCGCCGGTGCAGCGACTTCTCTGCCACCGGCACGATCGACGGTGAACGGTTCCCGCGGGGGAAGAAGCGGCCCACTGCCCGCATCGCCACCAGCGCCGGGTTGCTGGGTGCATAAGTGAAGAGCATGGCGCGTCGGGTGCGCGGTGCCAGCGTGGCGAGCACGCGCACCGCATCGGCGGCTTGGTAGTGGATCAGCGAGTCCATGCCGACGACGAAGTCGAAGTGACCGAGCTCGGGGTCGAGCATGTCCCCCGAGCGGAAGTCGATGCGGCCGGGGCTCTGGCCGGGCGCCAGGTCGGCGGGCAGGCGCTCACGGGCCAGCTCCACCAGCGTGGGCGAGAGATCGATCGCCAGCACCTCGGCGCCGCGCCGGGCGGCCGCCACCGCGAGGGCGCCGGTGCCGCAGCCGGCGTCGAGCAGGCGCGCGCCGCGCAGATCGGTGGGCAGCCAGGAGAGCAGCGTGTTGCGCATCTCGTCGCGGCCGGCGCGCACGGTGGCGCGGATCCGACCCACTGGGGCGTCGGAGGTGAGCCGAGCCCAGGCGTCGGCGGCGGTGCGGTCGAAGTAGGTCTCGATCTCGCCGCGGCGGCGCTGGTAACTGCCAGTCATGTTCATGTCGGTGTTCTCGTGAGGGCGCTTCAGTCGAAGCCGAGCAGGTCAAAGATGTCGCGGTCTTTCAGGGGCACCGCCGGCAGGGGGTCGCCACCCAGCCACAGCGAGGCCGCCAGGCGCATGTACTCGCGCTGCACCGCCTCCAGCTCGGGTGAGGGCTCCATCTCGAAGAGGGTCGACTTCTTCAGGCGGCTGCGGCGGATCACGTCGAGATCCGGGAAATGCGCCGCCAGCTTGAGGCCGGTGCGGGCGTTGTACTTGTCGATCTGGTCGGTGGCGGCGCTGCGGTTGGCGATCACGCCGCCCAGCCGCACGTTGTAGTTCTTGGCCTTGGCGCCGATCGCCTGCACGATGCGGTTCATGGCGAAGATCGAGTCGAAGTCGTTGGC
>CAISYQ010000422.1 GCA_903889735.1 uncultured Methylibium sp. | reverse complement strand
TCTGGTCGGGCGTGGGGCTGGTGAGCGGCTCGCTGCCGCCGGCGAGTTCGGGTGCGCTCGCGCCGCGCCCATCTGCGCCGTGGCAGGTTTCGCAATGCTTCCGGTAGAGCGCCGCGCCTTCGGCAGCGGTGCCGCGACCGGGCGGCAGGCCGCGGCCGTCGGGGAAGACGTTCAGGTCCCAGCGGGCCGCGGCCTCGGTGCTGATCGGCTCGCCGAGCCGCGGTACCGGCCCACCTTGCGCCCGAGGTACGCCTTGGGCCTGTGCCGACGAGGCCGCGATCCACAACGCCGTGGCGGCGATGGCCCCTGCCAGAGCCGGCGGCCCAAGGGCTGAAGCCAAACAGGCGCTGAGCCGAAAGGTCCGCTCAGGAGGCGGCGCCTGGCGCGGCGTTTGCGCCCAGCCCCGTGGACGCCCCGGCCTGGGTGCTGCGCGCCGGTTTGCGGGCCCGGGCCGGGGATCATGCATAGACATGCGCCACCGCGCCCTCGGCATCGACCGCCCAGGCCACGATGGCGTTGTAGTGAAAGTAGCCGTTCAGGCCCCGCTGCGCGACCAGCGCGGCGCGCTCGGGCTGCACGGCGCCGGTCTCGTCGGTGGCGCGGCTCTTGAGCACACCGGGCTGGCCGCTCCACTGCCAGGCGGCGCGGAAGCGGGTCAGGCAGCGTGGCAGCACCGGGCCCTCGAGCGCGGCCTCGGCCCAGCTGCGTCCGCCGTCGGCCGACACCTCCACGCGTCGGATGCGCCCGCGGCCGCTCCAGGCCAGGCCCTTGATCTCGTAGACGGCCTGGCCTTGCAGCCGCTGGCCGTGCGAGGGCGAGGTGATCAGCGACTTGACCTCCATCACGTGCGTGAACTGCCGCGCGCGCCCGTCAGGCTGGAGCTCGGTGTACTTGGCGGTCTCGTTGCGCGACATCACCGGCTGTTCGTTCATCTGCAGGCTGCGCAGCCACTTCACGTTGAGAACGCCCTCGCAGCCGGGCACGATCAGCCGCATCGGGTAGCCGTGCTCGGGGCGCAGCCGCTCGCCGTTCTGGAACAGGGCGACGATGGCCTCGTCCCGCAGGCGCGCCAGCGGCAGGCTCACGTTCATCGCGAAGGCGTCGGCGCCTTCGGCGATGCCCCAGGCGGCGCGCGGATCCAGGCCCGCCTCGTCGAGCAGCAGCCCCAGCGGCACACCGGTCCATTCGCTACAGGACACCAGGCCGTGGAAAGAGCCCACGCTGCGCTGGATGGGCTCGGGGTGCCAGCCGGCATTGCTGTTGCCCCCGCATTCCAGGAACAGCAGCTGCGAGCGCATCGGGTAGCGCAACAGGCGCTCCACGTCGAACATCAGTGGCTGCTTCACCAGCCCGTGGATCACCAGGCGGTGCTGCAGCGGGTTGATCTGGGGCACGCCGTTGTGGTGGCGCTCGAAATGCAGGCCGGTGGGCGTGAGGATGCCTTCCAGGTCCTCGAGCGGCGTGAAGGCCGAGCCATTGCCCGGCAGGTGGCGGTTGGCCGCGATGCGCCGGACCACCGCCCGCTCGTGGGTCGAGGGCTGTCCGTAGAGGCTGAAGGGTTGACCCGGCACATGCATCCAGGGCGGCGACGGTTCGCCAGCCGCCAGCAAGCCGGTGGATCCTTCCACGCCCGCGGCAGGCGGCATTCCCGGCGCCGCGCCGGCCTGGCTGGCCGGCAGGGCGGCGGCGAGGATCAGGCCTCGCTGCAGCAAGGCCCGGCGGTGCAGGAGGCCACCGCCGGCGGCGGGCTGGAAGGCGTCTGCCGCAGGCGTTGGCCCCGACTGAAGCCCCTGCTCAGGCTCAAGGCTCGGGCCAGCCCCCGCCAGCATTGAAGTTCCAGACGGCAGCCGCCGGCGGGCCATGCTTCAGCCCCGGGCCTGGACCGTGATCGCGCTCTCGAACTTCAGGTCCTTGCTGTCCTCGATCCGCGCCCGCAACTCGCCGCTGGCGGCCGGCACGAACCAGAAGCGCACGGAGGGGTTCTCGCTGATCGTGAAGTCCACGTCAGCGCTCATTACCGGTTGGCCGGCGTAGCTGATGGTGATGCTGCGCACGTAATGTGGCGCGGGCGCCAGCCGCGTGAGCTGGTCGATGGCCAGGCCCGAGACCTGCGGGTGGCTGATCATCAGCTGGGCGAGCGCCGGCTGGCCGGCCACCACCTCGCCCTCGGTGCGCAGCTTCATCCTGCCGATGGAGGCCAACGCCTCGGCCAGGTCCTTGCCGGCCGGGGCCGAGCAGCCGCCCGAGGCCTTCACGAAGCGGGTCTGCATCACCAGGCTGCCGTCGTTGAATTCGGCGATGGCGCGGACAGGGCTGTATTCCTCGATACGCACGCGGGTCTCGATCTCGGCGCGGCCGCTGTTCGGCGTGAAGCTGAAGATGGCGCCGACCGGCGAGGGGTTGCCGTCGATCACGAGCCAGACCTTGCGGATGTAGCGAGCCGGCGTCTGCGCGAAGGGGGTGCGGATGGCGATCGGCACCACCGAGGCGTCCGCCGCGCGCACCGGCGTCTCGAGCTCGATCACGCCGCGGGCTTCTTCCGAGATCTTGCGGTCGGCGAACAGCGACTGCCGCACGGCCTGCCAGCGCTCATTCTGGGCACCTGGATCGGCGGCCTGGGCAGCGGGGGCCAACAGGGCACCGAAGCTCAAGCCCAGGGGCAGCAGGGCTACCCGGGCCAGGGATCGGCGGGAAACGAGGTGCTTGCGGTTCATGGACATCTCCTGGCTCCAGGGAGCCTTCGCAGGGTCGAATGATGCGCCGAAACCGGCGGCCCTGTCAGGGGCTGGTGGGGTTCCCGGCCGGCAGACTGCATTTATCAGGCGCCCGCAACGACGCTGGCCGGGGAGGGTCGGCCACAATGGCGGATTGCGCGGCACAGCCACGCCCCACAGCCTTTGCTTTAAAGAGTGTCTCGAACATGGCCCAGTATGTCTACACCATGAACCGTGTCAGCAAGACGGTTCCCCCCAAGCGGCAGATCCTCAAGGACATCTCGCTCAGCTTCTTCCCCGGCGCCAAGCTCGGCGTGCTGGGGCTGAACGGCTCGGGCAAATCGACCCTGCTCAAGATCATGGCCGGCCTGGACAACGACATCGACGGCGAGGCCACGCCCATGCCCGGCATCAAGATCGGCTACCTGCCCCAGGAGCCGCAGATCGATGCCGAGCTGACCGTGCGCGAGGCGGTGGAGCAGGGCATCGGCGGTGTGTTGACCGCCAAGAAACGGCTCGACGAGGTCTATGCCGAGTATGCCGAGCCCGATGCCGACTTCGACAAGCTGGCGGCTGAGCAGGCCGATCTGGAGGCCATCATCGCCGCGGCCGGGTCCGAGAACACCGATCTGCAGCTCGAGATCGCCGCCGACGCCCTGCGACTCCCGCCCTGGGACGCCGTGATCGGCAAGCTCTCCGGTGGCGAGAAGCGCCGGGTGGCGCTGTGCCGTCTGCTGTTGTCGCAGCCCGACATGCTGCTGCTCGACGAGCCCACCAACCACCTTGACGCCGAGTCGGTCGACTGGCTGGAGCAGTTCCTCAAGCGCTTCCCCGGCACGGTGGTGGGCATCACCCACGATCGCTACTTCCTCGACAACGCAGCCGAGTGGATCCTGGAGCTCGACCGCGGACGCGGCATTCCCTGGAAGGGCAACTACAGCGATTGGCTGGAGCAGAAGCAGGCCCGTCTGGAGCAGGAGCAGAAGGCCGAAGACGCCCACTCCAAGGCGATGAAGCAGGAGCTCGAGTGGGTGCGCAAGAACACCAAGGGCCGTCAAGTCAAGAGCAAGGCCCGCCTGGCCCGCTTCGAGGAGCTCTCGGACGTCGAATACCAGAAGCGCAACGAGACCAACGAGATCTTCATCCCTGTGGCCGACCGCCTGGGCAACGAGGTGATCGAGTTCGAGGGCGTGACCAAGAGCTTCGGCGACCGAGTCTTGATCGACAACCTCAGCTTCAAGGTGCCGGCCGGCGCCATCGTTGGCATCATCGGCCCGAACGGGGCCGGCAAGTCAACGCTCTTCCGCATGATTGCGGGCAAGGAGCAGGCCGACAGCGGCACGGTCAAGGTCGGCCCCACCGTCAAGATGGCCTTCGTCGATCAGAGCCGCGATTCGCTGGAAGGCGACAAGACGGTCTGGGAGGATGTCTCGGGCGGTTTGGACAACCTCGTGATCGGCAAGTTCGTCATGCCCTCGCGGGCCTACATCGGTCGCTTCAACTTCAAGGGCAATGACCAGCAGAAGCTGGTCAAGAACCTCTCCGGCGGTGAGCGCGGGCGCCTGCACCTGGCCAAGACCCTGTCCACCGGCGGCAACGTGCTGATGCTGGACGAGCCCTCCAACGA
>CAISYQ010000421.1 GCA_903889735.1 uncultured Methylibium sp. | reverse complement strand
CGGCCGTGCCGATGAAAAAGAGGCCACCGGGGCGCAGATGTTCAAGCACGCGATCCACCACCTCCCGCTTGGTGGGCGCGTCGAAATAGATCAGCACGTTGCGCAAGAAAATCACATCGAAGGGGCCGATACCGCTGATGGGCTGGCACAGATTGAGTTGTCCGAAACGGACCTTCTCGCGCAGCTTCTCCTGCATCTGGACGAGCCCCTCGGCGTCGCCATCGCCGCGCAGACAGTAGCGTTTGAGCCGCTCGGGCGTCACATTGCGGAGTCGGTCATGCGGGTAGATCGCCTGGGTGGCGCTGCGCAGCACACGGTCGCTGATGTCGGTGCCGAGAATCGACCAATCGGGGCCGATTCGGCCTTGTTGCTGAAGATCGGCCAGCAGCATCGCGGTGCTGTAGGCCTCGTCACCGAAAGACGACGCCGCGCTCCACACCGCCAGGCTGCGCGGACGTGTGCGGCCCAGTTCCTCGGCCAGCAGGGCGTAATGCGCCGGCTCGCGAAAGAAGTAGGTCTCGTTGGTCGTGAGCAGGTCCACGGCCACCTGGAACTCACCGCCATCCTCCGGACCGGAAATCAGGTTCAGGTAGTCCTCGAAGCTGTCCATCCCCAGGCGCTGGATGCGTGGCGAGAGCCGGGACGCGATCAGGGGTTTCTTGCTCTCGTTGAATGACAAGCCGATCGAGTCGAACATTAGCCCGGCGATCCGCTGGTAGGTGTCATCCCGCAAAGGCTCCATCTCAGGCTGCGCTCTCGTCCTGTGCCACCTCGCAGAGCTCGGCCATCTCCTCGACATCGAAGGCCTTGTCCGGCTCCAGGATGATGACGAACCGGCTCGCAACCTTGCCCATGCCCTTGATGAAGTCGCGCCGCACGGCACTGCCGAAGTTGGGCGGCGGCTCGATCTGGTCGGCCGCGATCTCGATGACCTCGCTGACGGCATCGACCAGCAGGCCGAGTTCGACGCGTTCTCCCTCGCGCATGGCGTCGAAGATCACGATGCAGGTCTTCTTGCCAACGTGCGCCGCGGCGCGGCCGAAGCGAGCCTGCAGGTCGATGACCGGCACCACCGCGCCACGCAGGTTGATGACCCCGCGAACGAAGGCCGGCATCAGGGGCACCGTGGTCATGGGGCCGTACTGGATGATTTCCCGCACGGTGCGGATGTCCATCGCGAACACCTCCTCACCCAGTGTGAAGGTGAGGTACTGCGCCGGCGCATCAGCCACCGGTCCGCGGCCTGTGGCCGGGCTCTTCTGCGTCGTCATGACGAGACTCCTCAGTAGGGCCGGAAGTTACCGCTCCCGCCCTTGGCTGCAGACCCACCCGAGACCGCGGCCACGCGCAGGTTGGCGGCGCTGGCGAGCTTGCGGCGCACGGCGGTGTCGGCCTCGGCGGATCGGTTGGGCTTGCTCTTGTCGTGGTCGTCCCCGAGATTGAAGAAGGCGACCGACTGCTGCAGCTGCTCGGCCTGGCCGGAAAGCTCTTCCGACGTGGCGGCCAGCTCCTCCGAGGCCGAAGCGTTCTGCTGAGTGGCCTTGCTGAGCTGACCCATCGCACCGCCGATCTGCGTGACCGACTGGCTCTGCTCGGACGAGGCCGCGGCGATCTCCTGCACCAGCTCCGAGGTCTTCTGGATCGAGGGCACGATTTCGTCGAGCAGCTTGCCGGCCCGCTCGGCGGTGCTGACGCTGTTGCCGGCCAGATCACCAATCTCCTTGGCGGCTTCCTGGCTGCGCTCGGCCAGCTTGCGCACCTCGGCGGCCACCACCGCGAAGCCCTTGCCATGCTCGCCGGCCCGGGCTGCCTCGATGGCGGCGTTGAGCGCCAGCAGGTTGGTCTGGTAGGCGATGTCGTCGACGATGCTGATCTTGGCGGCGATCTGCTTCATCGCTGACACGGTCTGCGTGACCGCCTGTCCGCCGTCGCCGGCCTCCTTGCTGGCCTTGGTCGCCATGCTGTCGGTGACCCGGGCGTTGTCGCTGTTCTGCGAGATGGAGGCCGACATCAGGTCGATCGATGCCGTGGTCTCCTCCACCGATGAGGCCTGCTCGCTCGCCGACTGTGACAGTGACTGGGCGGTGGCGCTCACCTGGTTGGCCGCGCCCGTGAGGGCATCGGCCGCGGCGCGCACCTCGCGGATGATGCTGGCCAGCTTTTCGCTGCTGGCATTGGCGTCCTGTTTGACCTGGTCGAAGGTGCCCTCGGCCGTGCGCGTGATGCGCTGGGTGAGGTCGCCATTGGCCAGGCCCGAGAACACCCGGCCCACGTCCTCGATGATGCCGGCGAGCTTCTCGCGCGTGGCATTGGCATCCTCTTTCACCTGGCCGAAGGTGCCGGCGTATTCACGGGTGATGCTCTGGGTGAGATCGCCGCCCGCCAGGGCGCCGAAGACGCGGCCCACGTCCTCGAAGATCACCGAGGTGGTCTCCATCAGCGAGTTCACGCCGGCGCAGAGGTCTGCGATGGGGCCGCTCTTGCCTTCCAGTGGGATGCGCTGGGTGAGATCGCCCTGGCGCGCTGCGCTCGTGACCTGCTGGGCCTGCTCCACGGCCTGGCGAAGCATGGTGTTGGCAGTGACCTCGGCGGTCACGTCGGTGGCGATCTTGATGATCTTGACGACCCGGCCCATCTCGTCGCTGACCGGCGCATACACCGCCTGGATCCAGGCTTCCTGGCCGGTCTTGGTGATGCGCTTGAACACGTCCTTCTGGGCGATACCGGCGTTGAGGTCGCGCCAGAACTGCGTGTAGGCAGGGGCCGCGGCCTGCACCGGATCCACGAACATGCGGTGGTGGTGGCCGATCACCTCCTCGCTCTGGTAGCCGAGCACGGTCAGGAAGTTCTTGTTGGCGCTCAGCACATGGCCGCCGAGGTCGAACTCGATGTAGGCGTAGGACTGGTCGATCGCACCCAGGATGCCGCGTGCGTTCTGGCGCTCGATCTCGGCGGCGGTGATGTCGTAGCGAACGCCGAGGTACTTCATCGGCTTGCCGTTCTCGCCGAGGATCGGGGCCACCACCGCGTCCACGTAGTAGGGCGTGCCGTCCTTAGCGCGGTTCTTGATCACGCCGCGGAAGATCTCGCCGCGACCGATGGTCGACCAGAGCTGCTTGAAGGTGTCCTTCGGCATGTCCGGGTGGCGGGTGGTGTTGTGCGGCTGCCCGATCAGTTCGGTGCGGCTGTACTTCGAGACCTCGATGAACTTCTCGTTGATGGTGAGGATGTCCCCCTTCTTGTCGGCCTCCGAGACGATGCTCGTGACGTTCATGATGTCGGTGCGGACCTTCAGCTCGGTCTCGACCTCGGTGAGACGCGCCTGAACCTGGGCGAGGTTCGCCTCGGCGGCCGCGCGGGCCTGCTCCTGCAAGCGGACCTGCTCGGCAGCGTGTTGCAGTTCGGCGCCGGCCACAAGGCGCGCCATCCATGAGGGAGTGTGCTGGTTCATGTCGGGGGTCCTTGTGGGCTCTTGCGGGTGAACGGGGTGGTCTGGCAGGCGGCGTTCGCCGGTAGACCGGGTTGGGGTGGTGTTGATGGCTCGCAACGCGGGGGGGGCCTCACCGGGCGCGACGCCTGTCGCGCTGGACCGCATGGTGTCGGCCAGCAGGGCGTGGAAGGTGGCCCAGGCGGCGCGGGTCTCGGCGGTGAAGGCGGCGCCGAGCGCCCGGTCCATCGTCCACAGCATGGCGTCGCCGAAGGCGTCGTAATGGGCCGGCCTGGCGCCGTAGCCGGCATGCCGCACGCCGAGCTCACGGATCACCGGCAGCAGCCGGTCCGGGTCGTCGAGGCCGCGCACCGCGGTGGCGATCATCTTCATGAGCTGGCGACCCTGCTGCAGGCGGTCGCCCCTGAAGAGCCGGGCGAGGGCCGGGTCGAGCTCGAAGAGCCGGCGGTAGAACATCTGCGCGGCCGCATCGCCAATGGGCTCGATCTGCGCAAAGCTGCGCCGCACGAGTTCGGTTTGCGTGGCGTTCAGCATGGGCATTCTTTCGGCACCGGGCAGGGCTGCGGGCATCGGCTCAAGGGCGCCCGGCCCGGGACGATTCGGGGGCCTGATCGGCCGCAGGGGCATGGGGCGCGCGGTGGATGCCCCGGCCCCGTGGTTCTGCGGCAGCCAGCTCGCCGAGCGAATTGACGTCGAAGATCAGCGCGACTTCGCCGTTGCCCAGGATGGAGGAGCCCGACATGCCGCGCAGACTGCGGAACATCCGGCCCAGCGGTTTGATCACGGTCTGGTGCTGGCCGAGCAGCAGGTCGACCAGCACGCCGTAACGGCGGCCACCGGCCTGCAGCACCACGACGCTGGCGCGCTCGGGCTCGGCCGAGTCGAGCGCGTAGAGCGTGCGCAGGCTCACCACCGGCAACACCTGGCCACGCAGCTCGACGATGCGGCGGCCGCGGGCATCGACGGCGGTGGCGCTGGGGCGGTTCTCGATGACCTCCACCACCGCATCGAGCGGAAAGATGAACTTGGAGTTGCCCACGCCGATCAGGAAGCCGTCAATGATGGCCAGGGTGAGCGGCAGGCGGATCTCGATGCGCGAGCCCTCGCCGGGGTCGCTGTGGACCGAGACCGTGCCCCGCAGCGCCTGGATGTTGCGGCGAACCACGTCCATGCCGACACCGCGGCCGCTGAGGTTGGTGACCTTCTCGGCGGTGGAGAACCCAGGCTCGAAGATCAGCTTGAGGATGTCGGCATCGGCCGGTGTCACGCCGCGCTCCACCAGGCCGCGCTCCCAGGCGCGGGCGAGAACGCGGTCACGGTCGATGCCGCGGCCGTCGTCGAGGATGCGGATCAGGATGCTGCCGGACTCGTGGCAGGCCGAGAGCGTGAGTTGACCCTGCGCGGGCTTGCCGTTGGCCTCGCGCTGCGCCGGCGTCTCCAGGCCGTGGTCGAGAGAATTGCGCACCAGGTGCATCAAGGGGTCGGCGATGCGCTCCACCACCGATTTGTCGAGCTCGGTCTCGCCGCCGACGATCTCGAGCCGCACATCCTTGCCGAGTTCGGCCGCGGTGTCGCGCACCACGCGGCGAAAGCGCGAGAAGGTCTCGCCGATCGGCACCATGCGCAGCTGCAGCGTGCCGTTGCGGATCTCCTCGATCAGCCGACCGATCTGGGCGTTGGCCTCGATCAGCGTGCCCTGTCGGGTCTGCCTCGCCAGCAGCGCCGCCCCGGCGCCTGCGATCACCAGCTCGCCAAGCAGGTTGATGACCATGTCCAGGCGGTCGGCCTGCACGCGGATGAAACGGTTGTCGTCCCCGCCCGGCGGGGCGCTTTCACGCTGCTTCTGCTGTTTCTGCAGGGCGGCGTTGACCACCTGGGGGCTCAGCCCGACCTGGTCCTGGAGGATCTGGCCGAGCGGTGGGGCCTTGCCCTCGGCCGCCGCGGCGGCTTTCTGCTCCTGCAGTGCCTGCTGCAGCTGCGCGCTGGTGACGGCACCCACCGTCACCAGGATGTCGCCGAGCCGCGGGTTCTCGGGCATGGCCTCGATCAGCGAAACGAAGTCGCGCGGCGTCGGCTGGGGCTGCAGCAGGTGCAGCACGCAGTCATCGCGCACGAAGCTGAATGCGGCCTCGATCTCCTGCCGCGTGGCAGCGGTCTCGAGGCTGAATTCGAAACCCAGGTGGCAGCTTTCAGGGTCGATGGCATCCAGCGGCGGTACCGCGTCGGTGTCGCAGCCGATCGCCGCGATCGTGCCCATCCCGCGCACGTAATTGAGGATGGCCAGTGGGTCCATGCCATTGCGGAAGGTGTCGGCGCCGAAATGGGCCGACACATGCCAGCGCGCCGGCCCGGCGGCAGATGCCTTGGTGGAGCCATTGCCGGCATCTGCCGCAGGGCGGGCGGGCGCGGCAGCGGATGTTTTCCCTGCATCGCCGCTCGCCACCTGCAGGCGGGCCACCAGCTCAGCGCGGGCCTCCAGGGCCTCGGCGCCGGGGGGCTCTGTATCCTGCGCCGACGCCACCAGGGTGCGGATCTCGTCATTGCACTGCAGCAGCAGGGTGCTGATCTCGGGGGTCAGCACGACCTCGCCTTCGCGCAGCCGGTCCAGCAGGGTCTCGACATGGTGCGTGAAGGCCACGACCGCATCCAGCCCGAAGATGCCGGCCGAGCCCTTGATGGTGTGGGCGCAGCGGAACAGCGCGCCCAGCAGCTCGCGGTCGCCGGGCGCATCCTCGAGCTGCAGCAGCAGCTGCTCCAGGCTCTCGATCTGCTCCTGGGCCTCGCTCATGAAGGCCGGGAGCGCCTCCATGATGAAGCTGTTGTCCTGCTCCTGGGTGCTCATGCGGCTCCTGCGGCGAAGGGCGCAGCCAGCAGGGCGGCGAGGCCGAGGGCTTCACAGGCGCTGCCGAGAGGCCGGCTCGGATTGACGATCTGGAGCGTTCGCTGGCGGTTACCGAGGGCGCGGGCCAGCGACAGGAGCAGTTGCAGGCCGGCGCCATCGATGTCGTCGACGCCCGCGCCGTCGACATGGCAGGTCCCGGGCAGGTCCGCCGGCTCAGCGGTGAGCCAGGCCAGCCACTGCGTGCGCAACTCGCCGACCGTGTAGATGGTCAGCTCCGTCGGCAGGGCGAAAGCGGTGGGCATCGCGTGCTCCTAGGGCAGGATCAGCTTGGACACCGCATCCAGCAGCTGGGGCGGGTTGAAGGGCTTGACGATCCAGGCCTTGGCGCCGGCCGCGCGGCCCTGCTCCTTCTTGGCGTCCTGGCCCTCGGTGGTCAGCATGATCACCGGCGTGAACTTGTGGCGCGGGTGCTGCTTGACGTGGGTCACGAAGGTGATGCCGTCCATGTTGGGCATGTTCACATCGCTGACGATCAGGTGGACCTTGGCGGTCTTGTCGAGCTGGGCCAGGCCTTCGTTGCCGTCGCCGGCCTCGAGCACCTCGTAGCCGGCGCGCGTCAGCGCCATCTTCACGACCGTGCGCAGCGAGCTGGAGTCATCGACGATGAGGATGGTCTTGGCCATGGAGGAGGGTGATCAAAGAGGATGATTAGAAAAAGAGGGTTTCGTTGCCGGCCGCCGGCATCGACGGCGCGGCCGGCCCGTCGCCGCCCACAGCGCGCTGCTCGTCGGTGGTGTAGCCGGCGCTCAGCAGCGCCATCCACTCCTCGGCGCTGGCGGCCCGGCCGGTGATCAAGGATTCCTGCATCCGCAGCACGCCGCTGGCGATGGACGCGCTGACCTGGTCCATGATCTGGTGGACCCGGTCCTGGAACTGGAAGGCGATCATCAGCTGCTCGACCTGCGACCGCACGGCCTCGCCCCGGGCGCTGAGCTCCACGGCGCGCTGGTTCAGGTCAGAGACAGCGGCATCGACATCACCGACGACCTGGTTGATGGTCTGTTCGGAGGCCTCGATCACGACCGCGTCCTGCGCGGTGTACTCAGAAGCCTGGGTCAGGGCGGCATCCATGCGCTCGCCGAACTCGTTGACTTGGGAGCCGATGCGCCGGCCGGTCTCGCCGGACTCGGCCGAGAGCCGCCGCACCTCGGTGGCGACCACCGCAAAGCCGCGGCCGCTGGGGCCGGCATGGGCGGCCTCGATCGCGGCATTGAGCGACAGCAGATTGGTCTGGCGCGCGATCTGGGCCACATCCTCGGCCATGGCCCGCAGGCTGGCGGAGGCGCCCGAGAGGGCCCGCACCGAGCCCATGACCTGTTCGCGCGAGGCGACGAAGCCGTGGAAGTTCTGGATCAGCCCGCGCAGCCGGTTCTCGCATTGCTCGAGGACCGCGGCGCGGCTGTCGAGCGCACCCGCGCCGCCATGCCCGGCCACGCCCCGGTGGGGATCGACGATGGCGTCAAGTTCCTCCAGGATCTGCTCGAAGCCGGCCAGCAGCTGGGCCGTCGCATCGCGCATCTGGGTCTGTGCCGTGCCCAGGTGGGCAGTCCAGAGGCGGGAGGCCTCGTCGAGCCGGTCGCACAGGGCGTGAGCGACCGAGTCATCTGCGGCGCTTCGGGCAGAAGCCTGCGCGGTGGGTGTGGCCAGCGCATCCCGCCCGCTCCAGCGTGCCCACAGACGGCCGAGCGCCCCGAGCCGCGCCAGCCGGGCGGCGCCGGGGGCGGAGAAAGGGTCAGAGGATGCTTGCATGAATGGGGGGACGGCTGCGGCTGATCTTCGCCAGAAGACTGTCAGCGAAGGCGGAATATGGCTCAGAAAACGCGAAACGCGGATAGGCAAAAGTGTCGATACGCTACAGAGGATGGCAGTCTGACACCAGCGCATTCCGCGTGGCCCTCGAAATTCAGGGAGATTGTGGTCTTCCTCCAACCGGCTCGAGGCGGGAATGGCCCCATCATGGCGTTCGGACCGAATTCACCGCGGCAATTCTCTTCAGGAGCCAACCCATGCTGACCCGACTCATCTATGCGAGCGAAGCCGCGGAAGATCTTGACCCGGTCAAGGTGCAGACCCTGCTCGACCATGCGCGCCGCAGCAACCGACTGCGCGACATCACCGGCATGCTGGTCTTCGACAGCCGCCATTTCCTGCAGGTCCTCGAGGGGGACCGTCAGTTGCTCAGCGACCTCTATGGCCGCTTTGTTCACGACAGCCGCCACCGCCGGCTGCTGATCCTGGGCGTCGAGCCCATCGCCCAGCGCCTGTTCTCTGACTGGAGCATGGGTTTCGCGGCCGCCGACGAGTCGCGGCGGGCGTTGTACCTGCGGCACAGCGCCTCGGGTCGATTCGAACCGCATGGCCTCAGTGCCGCGGGAGCGCTGGCCGTGCTGCAGGACTTTGCCGGCGAGGCATCGCCCGACGGTTCTTGAAGCCGGGGCCACCGGCCCCAAGGAAACATTTCGTAAAACCTGGCCGGCTCCAGGCCGTCGTCCGCGCGCCGATACTGTGGGCGAAGGGTCTCAAGCGGCCTCCGTTGGACATCGCAGACCGTCCAAGGTGCTTTGCTCACTCAGCAATTCGGGACTTCGGGCTCCCATCGCTACCCCGAGCGCTTGGCTCGGTGTCCCACCACCCCTCGGTCTCCTCGAAGCATGAATCTATTGAATTACCGTCTCACCACCCGCGTGGCCTGTGGTTTCACGGTGCTGGTGCTGCTGCTGCTCGCCCTGGGGGTGACCAGCGGTCTGGCCCTGCGCGGCACGGTGGCGCAGGCCCAGTTGCTGCTCGGCTCGATGAGCGATCCCGCCACCCTCGCCAAGGCGGCGGCCCTGCAGCGCAGCGCGATGGAGGCCTACACCTGGATCGGCGCCTTTGCCACCGCCGCAGTGGTGATCGGCATCGCGCTCGGCTGGTTGGCCCACCGCAGCATCAAGGACCCGGTGGAGGCGGTGGTCGCCTGCATCTCGCGCATCGCCTCGGGCGACCTGATGACCAAGGTCAGCTCCCAGGGCCGCGACGAGTTCGCCTGGCTCAACCACGAGATCAACCAGATGCGCAAGAAGCTGCAGGCCACTCTCACCGAGGTGAGCGCCTCGGCCGAGCAGGTGGCGCTGGCCGCGGAGGAGATCGCCTCCGGCAACGCCGACCTCAGCAACCGCACCGAGAACCAGGCCAGCGGGCTGCAGCAGACCGCCAGCTCCATGGACCAGCTCACCAACACCGTGCGCCAGAACGCCGACAACGCCCAGCAGGCCAACGAGCTGGTGGTCGGTGCGAGCAGCGTGGCCAGCCGCGGTGGCGAAGTCATGGGGCAGGTGGTGACCGTGATGAACGAGATCAACGGCAGCGCCCGCAAGATCGCCGACATCATCAGCGTCATCGACGGCATTGCCTTCCAGACCAACATCCTGGCGCTCAATGCCGCGGTGGAGGCCGCGCGGGCCGGTGAGCAGGGTCGCGGTTTCGCGGTGGTGGCCAGTGAGGTCCGCAGCCTCGCCCAACGCAGCGCCGAGGCGGCCAAGGAAATCAAGACCTTGATCG
>CAISYQ010000420.1 GCA_903889735.1 uncultured Methylibium sp. | reverse complement strand
CGCCGCAAGGCCGCCGAGGACGAAGCCTCCGCCATTCGCGCAATGATGAATGCGCCGAAGAAGGTGCTCGTCGCCAAGAAGCCCGAAGAGGTCAAGCCGGCTGAAGGCATCACCGGCACGATCCACAAGCCCAAGGCCGCAGCCGCCTGTTCAGCGGCGACCCGCTGCCGGACCTCGGCCTCGGCGCGCTCAGCCGCCTCGGCAGCTTCCTGGGCCTCACGTTGACGTCGCTGCTCGGCCAGAGCCTCTTCCTGCTTGCGCAGCAGATCGGCTTGTTGGCTGGCCTCTTCCTCGCGGCGCCGCAGTTCAGCCTCGCTCTCGGCGGCCGCAGCGATGGATTCATCTTCGGTGGCCGCCGGCGTTTCGTCGCGCTTGACGAACACGCGCTTCTTGCGGACCTCGACCTGGATGGTGCGGGCCTTGCCGGAGGCGTCAGCCTGCTTGATCTCGGTGGTCGACTTCTTGGTGAGCGTGATCTTCTTGCGCTCGGCCGAGCCGGTACCGTGGGCGGTGCGCAGGTAGTCGAGCAGCCGCTCCTTGTCGACTTCGGTCAGCGCGTCATCCGACGAGCCTTTGCTGACGCCGGCGGATTGGAGCTGCTCGAGCAGCGTCGCGGCCGGGCGGTTGAGCTCGGCGGCAAACTGTGCGACGGTGGTCACAGCCATTGGGTGATGTCCTCGGTGTATCTGATTCAGGTCTAGCGGCAGGCGGGCAGGCAGGGGTTCAGGCGGTGAACCAATGCTCGCGGGCTTTCATGATCAAGGTTCGGGCCTCGGCCTCGGCCATGCCGGTGAGGTCGGTGAGCTCGTCCACGGCCAGATCGGCCAGGTCGTCGCGGGTGTTCACGCCGCCTTCGGCCAGCTTCGGGATCAGCGAGGCGTCGAGACCTTCGAGATCGTGCAGGTCCTGCGAGACGCCCTCGAGCTTCTCTTCCTGGGCAATCTCCATGGTCAGCAGCGCATCCTTGGCGCGGGTGCGCAGCTCGTTGATCGTGTCCTCGTCGAAGCTCTCGATCTCGAGCATCTCCGACAGCGGCACATAGGCGATTTCCTCGAGGCTGGTGAAACCCTCCTCGATCAGGATATCGGCCACCTCGACGTCGACGTCGAGCTTGTCAACGAAGAGCTTGCGGATCGAATCGGATTCGCCCGCCTGCTTCTCGGCCGACTCCTCGGCGCTCATGATGTTGATGCGCCAGCCGGTGAGCTCAGAGGCCAAGCGGACGTTCTGGCCGCCGCGACCGATGGCGATCGCGAGGTTTTCCTCGTCGACCACGACATCCATCGCGTGCTTTTCCTCATCGACCACGATCGACTGCACGTTGGCGGGTGCCAGGGCGCCGATGACGAACTGCGCCGGGTCTTCCGACCACAGCACGATGTCCACCCGCTCGCCCGCGAGCTCATTGGTGACGCCGTTGACGCGGGAGCCGCGCACGCCGACACAGGTGCCGATCGGATCGACCCGCTTGTCGTGCGAGATCACGGCGATCTTGGCCCGCGACCCGGCGTCGCGCGCGCAACTCTTGATCTCGAGCAATCCCTGCTCGATCTCGGGAACCTCGTGGCGGAAGAGTTCCATCATGAAGCCGGGCGCATTGCGCGACAGCATGATCTGCGGTCCGCGCTGGGTGGTGTCGACCTCCAAGATGAAGGCCCGCACACGGTCGCCGGTGCGCAGGTTCTCCTTGGCCATCATCTCGCTGCGCTTCAGGCGGCCTTCGACGCGGCCGCTCTCGACGATCAGGTCGCCCTTGTCCAGGCGCTTGACAGTGCCGACGAAGATCTTGTCGCCGCGGGAGAGGAAGTCGTTGAGGAGCTGCTCGCGCTCGGCATCCCGGATCTTCTGCAAGATCACCTGCTTGGCGGCCTGGGCCCCGATGCGGCCGATCGAGACCGACTCGACCTGCTCCTCGATGTAGTCGTCAACCTCGATGTCGGAAATCTCTTCCTGGGCCTCGAACAACAGCTTCTCCGAATCGGGCAGTTGCAGACCGGCCTCGTTCGGGACCACATGCCAGCGGCGGAAGGTTTCGTACTCGCCGGTGTCGCGGTCGACCGAGACACGCATGTCGACCTCGCCGCCGTGCAGCTTCTTGCTGGCCGAGGCCAGCGCTGCCTCAACCGCCTCGAACACGACTTCGCGCTCCACGCTCTTCTCACGCGCGATCGCGTCCACCAGCATCAACAGTTCGCGGTTCATTCTTGGTGACCTCCGGAAATCTGCGCCGCGGGCTCGGGCTGCGCCCGGCCACCGCGGCCCTTGAAGTCCACCACCGGCACCAAGCGGGCGTCGCGGACCTCATCGAGCGTGAAATTCAGAACCTGTTCGGGCGTGGCGTCGCTTGCCACCGAGGCGGCTGACGTCACCTGCCGCTTCGCAGCCCGGCTGCCTTTGGCCGCCGCCGCAGGCGCCGCCAGCTGCAGTGCCCAGGAACCCTCTTGGTCGCCGGCCATCAACAGCCCGACATACTTCTTGCGTCCCTGAAACGGCAATCTCAGGGTCAGTTCGATCTGTTCCCCGGCAAAGCGGGCGTAATCGGCCGCCTTCTTCAGGGGACGGTCCAGGCCCGGCGACGAGACCTCCAGGCGGCTGTAGTCGCAGCCCTCGACCTCCAGCACCAACTGCAGCTGCCGGGTGACCTTCTCGCAATCCTCGACGGTGATGAACTCGCAGGCGCTGCCAGCGGCCAAGTCCGTGGCGTAGACGATACCGGGAACCCGGTCGATCATGACGCGCAGGAGGCCCTGCGAGGCACGCTCGCAGTCCACCATCTCGTAACCGAGACCGGTGACGGTTGTCTCCACAGCAGCCTGCCAGTTCACCAAGGACATGTCGATGTTTCTGCACCGGGCCAGCCTTTCAGCGCCCGGACGTGTAAAGTGAAAAGACCAAAAAAAAAGGGCTGGTTTTCCCTGCCCAATCTTGGTCTAGCGAAGCCGGCATTGTAGCGCCCCCCGGGCCTACCGGCAAGATGCCAGGGTGTCAAGACAGTCTCCGAGACCCGCCTCATGCCAGAATTTCGGGCTCTTTCACCACCGATTGGACCCACCATGGGCTTTCTCGCCGGCAAGCGGCTGCTGATCACCGGCCTGCTCTCGAACCGCTCGATCGCCTACGGGATTGCCCGCGCCTGCCACCGCGAAGGCGCCGAGCTGGCGTTCAGCTATGTCGGCGAGCGTTTCAAGGGCCGGACCACCGATTTCGCGCAGGAGTTCGGCTCAGAGCTCATCTTCGACTGCGACGTGGCCGACGACGCCCAGATCCAGGCCCTGTTCGACGCCCTGGGTGAGGCCTGGCCGAGCTTCGACGGCTTCGTGCACTCGATCGGCTTTGCGCCGCGGGAGGCGATCGCGGGCGATTTTCTCGAGGGCCTGTCTCGCGAGGCCTTCCGGATCGCCCATGACATCTCGGCCTACAGCTTCCCCGCGCTGGCCAAGGCAGCCGCCCCCAGGCTCAACCCGAATGCCGCCCTGCTCACGCTGACCTACCTGGGCTCAGAACGTGTGGTGCCCAACTACAACACCATGGGACTGGCCAAGGCCTCGCTGGAGGCCAGCGTGCGTTACCTCGCCGCCGGCCTCGGTCCGCGGGGCATCCGCGTCAACGGCATCTCCGCCGGCCCCATCAAGACGCTGGCGGCCTCCGGGATCAAGGGCTTCGGCAAGATCCTCGACGTGGTCGAGCACAGCGCTCCGCTGCGGCGCAACGTCACGATCGACGATGTCGGCAATGTCGCCGCCTTCCTTCTCAGCGACCTGGCCGCGGGCGTGACCGGCGAGGTGACCTTCGTCGACGCGGGCTTCAGCCGCGTGGCCAGTGGGATGGTCGAGGCCTGAGCCGCGCCGATCGGACGTGAGCCCGGGCGCTGGACCGCCGGACTCTCACCGCAGGCCATGCCGGCCACTGCGGCCGCCGAAGCCCGGGACGTCACCGCCGGGCGCTCACTGCTCCACGCAGTCGACAAAGTAGTGGCGTTTGCCATCCTCTGATTCCTCCTCGACGAGGCCATGCACATCGGTGTCGAAGCCGGGGAAGCGCAGGTTGAAGTCGCGGGTGAAACGCAGGTAATCGACGATCTTTCGGTTGAAGCGCTCGCCCGGCACCAGCAGCGGAATGCCCGGCGGGTACGGCGTCAGCAGCGAGGTCGTGACCCGGCCCTCAAGAGCATCGATCGCCACCCGCTCGGTCTTGCGGCGGGCAATGTGGGCAAAGGCCTCGCTGGGTTTCATGGCCGGGTGCAGGTCCGAGAGGTACATCTCGGTCGTGAGCCGGGCGATGTCTCCGGCCCTGTAGGCCTCGTGGATGCTCTGGGCGAGGTCGCGCAGACCCAAGCGCTCATAGCGCGGATGCTGGGCGCAGAACTCGGGCAGCACCCGCCAGAGATGGGCGTTCTTGTCGTAGTCGTCCTTGAACTGCTGCAAGGCCGTCAACATGGTGTTCCAGCGGCCCTTGGTGATGCCGATGGTGAACATGATGAAGAAGGAGTAGAGCCCGGTCTTCTCGACGATCACCCCATGCTCGGCCAGGAACTTGGTCACGATGCTGGCCGGGATGCCGGTGGGCGCAAACTTGCCGGACACGTCCAGCCCAGGCGTCACGATCGTGCACTTGATCGGATCCAGCAGGTTGAAGCCGTCGGCCAGCGGCCCGAAGCCATGCCAGTCGGCATCGGCCTTGATCATCCAGTCATCGGAGCGGCCAATGCCCTCCTCGGCCAGGTGCTCCGGCCCCCAGACCTGGAACCACCAGTCCAGCCCGAACTCCTCATCGACCTTGCGCATCGCACGGCGGAAGTCGAGCGACTCCTGGATGCTCTCCTCCACCAGCGCCGAGCCCCCCGGCGGCTCCATCATGGCCGCCGCCACGTCGCAGCTCGCGATGATCGCGTACTGCGGCGAGGTGGAGGTGTGCATCAGGTAGGCCTCGTTGAAGAGGTGCCGGTCAAGCTTGGCGTTCTGGGCGTCCTGCACCAGCACCTGCGAGGCCTGGCTCAGGCCGGCCAGCAGCTTGTGGGTGCTCTGGGTCGAATAGACCATCGCCTGCTTGGGGCGTGGCCGTGACTTGCCCATGGCGTGGAAGTTGCCGTAGAACTTGTGGAAGGCCGCATGCGGCAACCAAGCCTCGTCGAAGTGGATGGTGTCGATCCAGCCGTCGAGCAGGCCCTTGATGGTCTCGGTGTTGTAGAGCACGCCGTCATAGGTGCTCTGGGTCAGGGTCAGGATGCGCGGCTTGACGCGGGCGGCGTCCACGCCGGCCAGCAGCGGGTTGGCCGCAATGCGCTTGCGGATCGCCTCAGGCTCGAATTCCGCCTTCGGGATCGGCCCGATGATGCCCAGATGGTTGCGCGTGGGCGGCAGGAACACCGGCACGGCGCCGGTCATGATGATCGCGTGCAGGATGCTCTTGTGGCAGTTGCGGTCGACCACCACCACGTCATCGGGTGCCACCGTGTGGTGCCAGACCATCTTGTTGCTGGTGCTGGTGCCATTGGTCACGAAGAAGCAGTGGTCGGCATTGACGATGCGCGCCGCATTGCGCTCGCTCTGGGCGACCGGGCCGGTGTGGTCGAGCAACTGCCCAAGCTCCTCCACGGCGTTGCAGACGTCGGCGCGCAGCATGTTCTCGCCGAAGAACTGGTGAAACATCT
>CAISYQ010000419.1 GCA_903889735.1 uncultured Methylibium sp. | reverse complement strand
GGATTGCGCGCTGCTGCTCGGCGCGATGAGCGGCTTCGACGAGCGCGACGCCACCTCGGCCCAGCAGCCGGTGCCCGACTTCGCCGCCGCGCTGCGCACCCCGCGCCCAGGCGCTACCGCGGCCCGGCCGCTGCAGGGCCTGCGCATCGGCCTGCCGCGGGAGTTCTTCGGCGCGGGCGTGGCCCCCGGCGTGGCCGAGGCGGTGCGCGCCGCGCTGACCGAGTTCGAGAAGCTCGGCGCCCACCTGGTGGACGTGTCGCTGCCGCGCACGGAGCTGTCGATCCCGGTCTACTACATCATCGCCCCCGCCGAGGCGAGCTCCAACCTCGGCCGATTCGATGGCGTGCGCTACGGCCACCGCGCGGCGGTCTACACCGACCTGCTCGACATGTACCGCAAGAGCCGCAGCGAGGGCTTCGGCGCGGAGGTCAAGCGCCGCATCATGATCGGCACCTATGTGCTGAGCCACGGCTACTACGACGCCTACTACCTGCAGGCGCAGAAGCTGCGCCGCATGATCGCCGACGACTTCCAGGCCGCTTTCCAGACCTGCGACCTGATCGCCGGGCCGGTGGCGCCGACGGTGGCCCGCACGATCGGCTCGCAGACCGATCCCGTGGCCGAGTACCTGGCCGACATCTTCACCCTGCCCGCCAGCCTGGCGGGCCTGCCGGGCATGAGCGTGCCGGCCGGCTTCGCGCACGCCGGCGACGGCGCGACCACGGAACTGCCGGTCGGCCTGCAGCTGATCGGCAACTACTGGCAGGAAGGCCCGCTGCTCCACGCGGCCCATGCCTTCCAGCAGGCCACCGATCACCATCGGCGCGCGCCGCAGGAGCCCTGACATGGCCGCCCCCGCCCTCATCCGCGGTTTTGAAGTCGTCATCGGCCTGGAGACTCACGCGCAGCTCTCCACCGCCTCCAAGATCTTCTCCGGCGCCCCCACCGCCTTCGGCGCGGCGCCCAACACCCAGGCCTGTGGGGTCGACCTGGCGCTGCCGGGCACGCTGCCGGTCATGAACCGCGGCGCCGTCGAGCGGGCGATCCGCTTCGGGCTGGCGGTGGGTGGCCAGGTCGCGCCGCTCTCCATCTTCGCGCGCAAGAACTACTTCTACCCCGACCTGCCCAAGGGTTACCAGATCAGCCAGTACGAGCTGCCGGTGGTGCTGGGCGGCGAGGTGGCCTTCCTGCTGGACGAGGTCGCCCAGCGGGTGCGCCTGACCCGCGCCCACCTGGAGGAGGACGCCGGCAAGTCGGTGCACGACGCCATCGAGGGGCTGTCGGGCATCGACCTCAACCGCGCCGGGACGCCGCTGCTGGAGATCGTCTCCGAGCCCGACATGCGCTCCTCTCGCGAGGCCGTGGAATACGCCCGCGCCCTGCACGCGCTGGTGGTGTGGCTGGGCATCTGCGACGGCAACATGCAGGAGGGCAGCTTCCGCTGCGACGCCAACGTCTCGGTGCGCCGCCCCGGCGCGCCCTACGGCACCCGGCGCGAGATCAAGAACCTCAACAGCTTTCGCTTCATGCAGCAGGCGATCGACTTCGAGGTGCAATCGCAGATCGACCAGCTCGAGGACGGCCTCGCGATCCAGCAGGCCACCGTGCTGTTCGACCCGGCCAGCGGCGAGACCCGCACCATGCGCACCAAGGAAGACGCGCACGACTACCGCTACTTCCCCGACCCCGACTTGCCGCCGCTGGTGATCGAGCCGGCCTGGATCGCGCGGGTCCGCGAGGCCATGCCGGAGCTGCCGGGCCGGATGGCGGCGCGCTTCGAACGCGAAGACGGCCTGGCCGCCTGCGACGCGCAGATGATGACCCAGAGCCTGGGCTTCGCCCGCTTCTACGAGGCCGCCAAGGCCGCCGGGGCAGCGCCCAAGCTGGTGGCCAACTGGCTGATGGGCGAGGTCTCGCGGCGGCTCAACGCCGAGGACCGAACGATCGAATCCAGCCCGGTCGGCCCGGCGACGCTGGCCGCACTGATCGAACGCATCACCGACGGCACCGTGTCGAACAACGGTGCGCGGCAGGTGTTTGAGGCGCTCTGGACGTGCGAGGGTGGCTCGGCGGGTGCGGCGAGCGTCGATGCCGTGATCGAGGCCCGCGGCCTGAAGCAGATGTCCGACAGCGGCGAACTCGAACGCCTCATCGACGAGGTGTTGGCCGCCAACGCGAAGTCGGTCGAGGAATACCGCGCCGGCAAGGAGAAAGCCTTCAACGCCCTGGTCGGGCAGGCCATGAAGGCCACCCGCGGCAAGGGCAACCCGGTCCAGGTGAACGAGCTGCTGAAGAAGAAACTGGGCTGAGCGGCTCAGTCGCGGGAAGGCCCGCCTGCCCAGGCGGCGGCCGTCACACAGCCCGTCACATCTTCTTCGACGGCGTGGCCGGCCCTGCCGGCTTGGGGGCGGGCGCCCCGACCTGCGGCAGCGGCCCGAGCGAGCCCGGCTCCGTGCCGCTCCAGAGCTTCTTCAGGCGCAGCAGTTCGGCGTCGAAATTCGCATTGATGCGCTGGACCTCGACCTGCTGGGTGCCGACCAGCGAGTGCTGGGCCTGGATGCTCACATCCACCGTCTCGATCTGGGTCTTGAGCTTGGGCGGCAGCGGTTTACCGAGGTAGAACTCGGCCTCCAACGCCAGCGGCTTGCGCTCCAGGGCCAGCTCGGCCAGGCGGGCCTCGGAGGCCTTGATCGCCGAGCGCACCGGCTCCAGCGCCGCCTCGCGGGCACGGCCATGCGCATCCTCGTTGGGGAAGCGCGCCACGAGATTGCGGTCGCGGCGAACCGCCTCGATGCGGAAGGACTGCTCCAACTGCTTGCGGCGCTCGGCTTCGTCGAGCGCCGCCCGCTCGTCCGAGGTCAGGCTGGGCGGCATGACCATGCGCAGCGAGCCGTCCTTGTTGAGCACCTGCTGGTCGCGGTCCAGGCACTCCGAGATCGGGCGGTCGGCCGTGATGCGCTTGCCCGCCGCGGTGGTGCAGGTGAAGATCGCCCCGATCTCTGCGGGCCGGCTCTGGGCCGCCGCCAGCGGGGCCGCCGCGGCCAGGAGCGCGGCGAGGCCGCCCGCCGCCCAAGGGCGGTCTTTCGAGTTCAGCATGCGGCAGATCCCTCGGTGTTTCCTGCGGCGATCCGGGCGATCGGTGCGAGGGGGTGGCGGGAGCCGGTCATGCGCCGGCTCCCACGCCATATCGCTCGCGGTAGGCCTGCACGCGCGGCAGGTGCTGCGCCAGCGCCGGATCGGACTGGGCGCGGAGGTAATCGAGCAGGTCGGCCAGCGTGGCGATGGCGCAGACGGCCAGGCCCAGTTCGCGCTGCACGAACTGCACCGCCGAGAGCTCGGCATCGCGCAG
>CAISYQ010000418.1 GCA_903889735.1 uncultured Methylibium sp. | reverse complement strand
TGTGGAGGTGCGAGCCGTGGTGTGTGAAGCTCGTGGGCCGAGTGTGCAGGCCCACTGGTCTGGGTCCCTGACCGGGCCGTGCGGGCCGGGTCCGGGTCCCGGGCCGTAATCGAAGCGGGCGATGCCGTCGCCGGCGTCCGGCGCGGCCTGCGCGCCAACCGCCGTGAGCAGGGCGGCCATCGCCAGCGCGGCGCCCCGCGCCACCGCGCACCCCACGCGAGACCGGGGGGGCGGCCCGGCACGCGCTGTGAAGTGCGATGCCACGGAGGGCGCATCGGAGAAGGGAAAACCCGGCATGGCGCCGACCATAGCCGCCGCCGCGCCGCGCCGTCAACCGAAAACCCGCGGTCGCGCTGGCACTTGGCGGGGGTTTCTCGGGTGAGGCTGCCCCACCCTGAAGATGAAACAAAGGGTGACCGAGGCCGGGCCGGATCGGCGCCAAATGGGCGTGAACAGCGGCGTGGGCGCCCCGCAGGCCACGCTGCCCTGTCGCGGCATGGGGTCGAAGCCGGGGCTTCAGTAGACTGCGGCCCACCCGTTCCCGGGCAAGCCCTCCGGCGCAGCACGCCCTTTGGTGCGGACCCCGGTGGCACTGCCGACGATTCACCCCCAGGAGACAACAAGATGTTCAAGGCTTTGGTGCTCGACAAGAGCGAGGGCTTCCGCGCCGAGGTGCGCGAGGTCGAGGACAGCTTCCTGCCGGAGGGCGACGTGACCATGGCGGTCGACTACTCGACGCTCAACTACAAGGACGGCCTGGCCATCACCAACCGCCTGCCTATCGTGCGCAGCTGGCCCATGGTGGCCGGCATTGACGGCGCGGGCACGGTGACCGAGAGCCAGCACCCGGCCTGGAAGCCCGGCGACCGGGTCATCCTCAATGGCTTTGGCGTGGCCGAAACCCACAAGGGCTGCCTGGCCGCCAAGGCCCGCCTGAAGGGCGACTGGTTGGTGCGCCTGCCCGAGGCCTTCACGCCGCGCCAGGCCATGGCCATCGGCACGGCGGGCTACACCGCCATGCTCTGCGTGATGGCGCTGGAGCGCCATGGCCTGAAACCCGGCGATGGCGATGTGCTGGTCACCGGTGCGACCGGCGGCGTGGGTTCGGTGGCGGTGGCGCTGCTGGCGCGGCTGGGCCACCGCGTGGTTGCGGCCACCGGCAAGGCCAGCGAGGTCGCTTACCTGAAGCAGCTCGGCGCTGCCGAGGTGATCGACCGCGCCGAGCTCAGTGCGCCCGGCAAGCCCTTGCAGGCCGAGCGCTGGGCGGCAGCCGTGGACGCCGTGGGCAGCCACACGCTGGTCAATGCCTGTGCCCAGACCCGCTACGGCGGCGCGGTCGCCGCCTGCGGTTTGGCGCAGGGCGCCGACCTCCCCGGCACGGTGATGCCCTTCATCCTGCGCAGCGTCTCGCTGATCGGCGTGGACAGCGTGATGGCGCCCATCGCCCGCCGCCAGGAGGCCTGGGCCCGGCTGGCGCGCGATCTCGACCCGGCGCTGCTGGAGTCCATGACCACCGAGATCGGCCTGGACGAGGCCATCGAGGCGGCCGCCCGCCTCATGAAGGGCGAGGTCCGCGGCCGGATCGTGGTGCGCATCGCGGGCTGAGCCGGTCCAGGGCCCCA
>CAISYQ010000417.1 GCA_903889735.1 uncultured Methylibium sp. | reverse complement strand
GCTGATCGTGCTGAACCTGCCGCTGATCGGCATCTGGATCAAGCTGCTGACGGTGCCCTACCGCCTGCTCTTTCCGGCCATCATGGTGTTCTGCTGCATTGGCCTCTACACCCTGAACAACAACAACTTCGACGTCTTCATGGCCGCCGGCTTCGGCGTGCTGGGCTATGGGTTCTACAAGCTCGGCTGCGAGCCGGCACCGCTGCTGCTGGGTTTCATCCTCGGACCCATGATGGAGGAGAACCTGCGCCGCGCCCTCTTGCTCAGCCGCGGCGACTGGAGCACCTTCCTCACCCGGCCACTCTCGGCGGGGCTGCTGCTCGCCGCCGTGGTGATGGTCGTGGTGGTGATGCTGCCGTCCATCCGCCGCAAACGCGAGGTCGCCTTCCAGGACGCCGACTGAGGTTCGCTGCCGGCGGCCTGATGCCGTCGACCGGCGCACGGCGACTTGGCGATACGGCGATACGGTGAAGATGGCCATCGCCGTTTTCGCCGCCGCCCGGCCCCTGCCGAGCGTGCCGATGGGGCCTGCGGCCCTCGCGGGCTGAAAATGCGGCGATGAACAGCTTCGACTACCTCACGGGTTACCCCAGCGTTCGCGTGCCGGTGTTTGCGCGCAATGTGGTGGCCACCTCTCACCCGCTCGCGGCCCAGGCCGGCCTGCGCATGCTGCAGCAGGGCGGCAATGCGGTCGATGCGGCCATTGCCGCCGCGGCGGTGATGACCATCGTCGAGCCCTGCAGCAACGGCCTGGGCTCGGACGCCTTCTGCGTCCTCTGGGACGGCCAGCGCCTGCACGGCCTGAACGCCTCGGGCCGGGCGCCCGGCGCCTGGAGTCCGGCCTATCTGCGGCGCCGCCATGGTGAGTCGACCGACCGCATGCCGCTGCGCGGCTGGGACACCGTGACCGTGCCCGGCGCGGTGGGAGGCTGGGCCGCGCTGCACCAGCGTTTCGGGCGACTGCCCTTCGCCGACCTGCTGGCCCCGGCCATCGACACGGCCGAGCGTGGCTATGCGGTGCCGGTGGTCGTGGCGGGCAAGTGGGCGGCGGCGGCGCAGGTGCCCGCGCTGGTCTCGCAGCCGGGTTTTGCCGAGACCTTCCTGCCACGCGGCCGCGCCCCGGCGGTGGGTGAGCGCTTCCGCATGCCGGGCGCGGCGCGGGCCCTGCGCGCCATCGCCGCCAGCCGGGGAGAGGCCTTCTACCGCGGCGAGATCGCCGAGGCCCTGGTCCGGCAGTCGCAGGCCCAGGGCGGTGCGCACACGCTCGCCGACTTCGAGTCGGCCCAGCCCGAGTGGGTGGAGACGATTTCGCAGCCCTACCGCGGCCACACGCTGCATGAGATCCCGCCCAATGGCCAGGGCATCGCGGCCCTGATGGCGGCGGGCATCTGCGCGCAGTTCGACCTCGCCTCGATGCCGGTGGACAGCGCCGCCTCGCAGCACCTGCAGATCGAGGCCATGAAGCTCGCCTTCGCCGACGTCTACCGCTTCGTGGCCGAGCGCGGCGCGATGAAGGTGAGCACGCAGCAGCTGCTCGACCCGGCCTACCTGGCCGAGCGCGCAAAACTCATTGACCCGAAGCGGGCGCAGGACTTCGGGGCGGGCAACCCGGTCAAGGGCGGCACGATCTACCTCACCGCGGCCGACGAGTCCGGGATGATGGTGAGCTTCATCCAGAGCAACTACATGGGCTTCGGCTCCGGCGTGGTGGTGCCCGAGTACGGCCTCAGCCTGCAGAACCGCGGCCAGGGCTTCAGCCTCGATCCCGCCAGCCCCAATGTGGTGGCCGGTGGCAAGCGGCCCTTCCACACCATCATCCCCGCCTTCCTTTGCGATGCCGACGGCGCGCCGCGCATGAGCTTCGGCGTGATGGGCGGCAACATGCAACCGCAGGGGCACCTCCAGACCCTCGTGCGCATGGTGGATCACCACCAGAGCCCGCAGGCCGCCTGCGACGCACCGCGCTGGCGCTTCAACCAGGGCCTGGACATCAACGTCGAGCGCCACATGGACCCGGCCGTCGTGCAGGGACTGGTCGACCTCGGCCACCGGGTGGATGCCTTGGCCGACAGCTACCAGGACTTCGGCGCCGGCCAGTTCATCTGGCGCCTGGGCGACCCGGCCGAGGAAGGCTATGTGGCGGCCAGCGACCCGCGCCGCGACGGCCTGGCGGCGGGTTTCTGAATGGGCCCAACCGATCTGCGTCCGGACCCGCCCGCATGACCGCCCTTGCGGCGGCGGCTCGGCAGCGATCGACCGGCCTGCTGCTGGCCACGCTGGGCTCGATCGCCTTCTCGGGCAAGGCCATCGTCGCCAAGCTGCTCTATCTGCAGGGGCTGGACGCGGTGACCGTGTTGATGCTGCGCATGCTGTTCGCGCTGCCCTTCTTCGTGGTGATGGCCTGGTGGTCCAGCCGCGGGAAGGCGCCGCTGACGGCGGCCGATTGGCGCATGGTGGCCCTCCTGGGCTTCAGCGGCTACTACCTCGCGAGCTTCCTCGACTTCATGGGCCTGCAGTACATCAGCGCCAGCCTGGAGCGCCTCATCCTCTACCTCAACCCCACCCTGGTGCTGGTGCTCGGTGCACTGGTGTTCGGCCGGCGCATCACGGCCCCGCAGCTCATCGCGGTGGCGCTGAGCTACAGCGGCGTGGCGCTGGTGTTCGGTCAGGAGCTCGGTGAGCAGGGGCCTAACGCCGTGCTGGGCGCTGCGCTGGTGTTCGCCAGCGCGGTGAGCTATGCGGTCTACCTGGCCTTCAGCGGCGAGGTCGTGCGCCGCCTCGGCGCGCTGCGGCTGGTGGGGCTGGCCAGCACCCTGGCCTGCGCGCTGTGCATCGGGCAGTTCTTCCTGTTGCGCACGCCCGCGGTGGCGCTGGCCGTGCCCGCCGCCGCGCTCTGGCTGTCGCTGCTCAATGCCACCGCCTGCACCGTGGCACCGGTGCTGATGGTGATGCTCGCGATCGAGCGCATCGGACCCACGCTCGCCGCTCAGGTCGGCATGCTGGGCCCGATGAGCACGCTGGCCATGGCCATCCTCTTCCTGGGCGAACCCTTCACCCCCGGGATCGCGGCCGGCACGGTGCTGGTGCTGGCGGGGGTGGCCCTGCTGGCGCGGCGGGGGTGAGGCCGCGGGGTGCCGGCGCCGCTGAGCGCGGGCCGCGCCTTCAGGCTGGCTTCATCTGGGAGGCGTTCAATACCTGATTTGACCGTGCGCCATGTCGGGCTGCCGGACGCCCCGGATCCGGTCACGCCGCACCCTGCCACTCCACGCCACGCCCTCCGTTCCCCACCCATGCGACTGCTCCTCCTTGAAGACGACAAGATCCTGGGCAACGGCCTGCATGATTTCCTGCTGTCCGATGGCCACCGGGTCGACTGGTTCACCCGCTTGGCACAGGTCCAGGGGCTCGACCAAGAGCCCTTCGACGTGTTGCTGGTCGACTGGAACCTGCCCGACGGCTCGGGCCTGGACTGGGTGAAGGCCTTGCGGCACCGCGGCAACACCACCCCGGTGCTGATGCTCACCGCCCGCGACCGTCTGGGCGACCGCATCGCCGGGCTCGACAGCGGCGCGGATGACTACCTCGTCAAGCCCTTCGCCCCCGAGGAGTTGGCCGCCCGGGTCCGCGCCATCGGCCGCCGCCAGACCGCCCATGCCGGGCATTTCCGGGTGTTCGACGGTGTGCAGATCGACCTGTCGACCCGGGCGGTCAGCGTGCTGGGCCAGGCGGTCGAATTGACCGCCAAGGAATGGGCCTTGCTTGAGGCGCTGACGCTGCGGGCCGGGCGGCTGGTGGCCAAGGCCGATCTCGAGGCCCTGCTCAATGGCTTCGACGGCGAGTCCATGAGCAACACCCTCGAGGTCCACATCAGCCACCTGCGTCGCAAGCTCGGCAAGAGCCTGATCGAGACGGTCCGCGGCATGGGCTACCGCATCGCGTGATGGCAGCCATCCCCTCCATACGCGCGCGCCTGTCGCGTGGGATGCTGGTGTTCGCGGTGCTGTGGAGCGTGGCCGTCACCGTCGTGCTGTACCTCGTGGTCCAGCATGAAGTGGCCGAGCTGCTGGACAACACGCTGCAGGAATCGGCCGAGATCATCTACGGGCTGTTGGCGCGCGACCTCGGGCCTCTCACCAGCGCGCAGGGCGCGGTGAAGATGCCGGCGCCGCCCCACACCGAGCACCTGATCTGGCAGGTACTCGATGCCCACCAGTCCACCGTGCTGCTGTCCCACGATGCACCGCTCGCGCCCCTGCTGATCCGCCCGGTGATGGGCCTGTCCGATGTCGATGACCAATGGCGCGTCTATGGCATGGCCATCGAGAGCCAGCCGGGCTGGATGCTCTACGTGGCCCAGGACCTGGCCGAGCGCCGCGAACTCAGCCTGGGGGTCGTCCGGTTTGCGGCGGGCGCGACGGTCCTCATCGGTCTGATCTGCGTGCTCTGGCTCAGGCGCCACGCGCGCAGGGAGCTCGAACCCGTGGCGCGCCTGGCGGATGCCATTCGCTGCCTGGATCCGCTGGCCACCAAGGCCTCGGCCCTGCCCCCAGCCGAGCGCGAGGAGCTGGAGCCCATGCTCCGCGCCATCGGCGAATTGAGCGCGCGTCTCGAGCTGCGTGTGGCCAACGAGCGGGCTTTCTCCGCCCATGCCGCCCATGCCATGCGCACCCCGCTGGCCGGAATCGATGCCCAGCTCGCAGTGGCCTTGCGCGAGAGCCCGCCGGCGCTGAGGCCGCGGTTGGTCCTGGCCCGTGCTGCGGCCGCCCGCCTGCAGCGCGTGGTGGCGGCCCTGCTTGCGCTCTTTCGCAGCAGCGCCACGCCTCATTGGCAGGCGTTCAGCATCGGCGACCTGGCCGCGCAGCTGAGCTTCAACGGCCTCGCCCTGGTGACCGAGGGCGCCGACCGCCTCGTGGCCGATCCCGACCTGCTGGCCGCGGCCCTCATGAACCTGCTGGACAACGCCGTGCACCATGGGGCGGACCGCGCCTGGATCCGTGTGTCGACGCCAGCGGAGCAGGTCGTCCTCGAGTTGCATGACAACGGCAGCGGCATCGACCCGGCGCTGCGGGTCCGCCTGCAGCAGGCACTGGACAGCCAAGCCTATGAAGCGATCAACGGCCTGGGCTTGATGCTGGCCGACCGGGTGGCCCGCGCCCATGGTGGCTTCATCCGGCTGGGCGGCAGCGACCAGGGTGGCCTGGTGACGCTGTGCTGGCCCCTGCGGACCGTCGTGCCTGGCGAAATGCCGCCGAATTGGTAAGCGACCGTTGCAGTCGCGGCTTTTCGTGACGTGGTGTTACAGATCTTCACCGCGCTTCACGTCCTCTTCAGCTTCAGCACCAACACTGGTGGCTTGGGGGGGTCTTGCGGCCGTCCCGCCAACCTGTCCCTTTCTGGAGATCGCATGTCCTCTCACCTCGGTTCCCCGCGTTCGCTTCCCTGGTTCACCCTCGCCGCCGTTGCCTTGGCGGCTTCGTTGGCGGCCTGCGGTGGTGGGGGCGGGAGTTCGAATCTCACCCCCGCTCCGGAGGTGGCCACCAGCCGCACGGCGGTGTACTTCACCGACGATTTCTCGGCCGCGTACGACGCGGTGTGGATCAGCGTCAGCCGGGTCACGGTGGTGAACCCGTCCGGTGAGACCCAGGTCGCCCTGTTCGAGCCGGCCCAGCTCGTCAACCTGCCGACCCTGCGCCGCACCGGCGCCCTGATGGCCACGGCCGACCTGCCGCTCGACGCCACGGCCATCCGGGTCTATGTGGACAGTGCCGCGCAGCTGCAGCAGCTCGACGGCAGCATGCTGCCCGTCAGCCTGGCGGCCACCGGCGGTTACCTCGAGTTCAGGCTGGAGGGCTGGAATGCGGCCACCGGCTCCCTGGCACTCGATTTCGACCTGCCCCGCTTCACCCTGCAGAACGGCGTGTTGACGGCCGCCACACGCATCGCCTCGAACGATGATTACGCCGGCTGGAACCAGCGCTACGCCGAGGCGCAAGGTGCGGTCACGGCGGTCTCGGCCACCAGCCTGACGGTCGATACCCGCCACCACGGGCTGCGCAGTTTCGTGATCGACACCAACACCACCTTCGTGTCGTCCCGCAGCGCCACCTGGTCGCCAGCGGTGGGGGACCGCGTCGAGCTCAGCAGCCTGGTCAGCGGTCAGGGCGCCGACCTGCAGTTCACGGCCCGCGCCGTGAAGGACGAGACCGACAGCGAATCCCAGCGAGCCGACAAGGTCGAGGGCCTGGTCACCGCGGTCAGCACCGTGGGCGGCGTCACACAGGTCACTGCGAACATCCGGCGCAGCAAGGCGGTGGGCGCCCAGGGCGAGGTGGTCTTCGATGTCGCCACCGCGACCCGCTTCAAGCGCGGCAGCGCGAGCCTGCTCGCCGCGGGGGTGGCGATCGAGGCCTACCTCGTGCCCCAGGGCAGCGGCTGGCTGGCCTCGGCGGTCGAGATCGATGGTGCCGCCAAGTCGGACTCTGACTCGAACGAGCCGGATTCGGTCAGCGAGGGCTATGTCGACGTGAAGGGTCGGGTGACCGGCGTCAGCGGCACGGTGGTGACGCTCCAGGCCACTTACACCGAGCGGCTGCCGGGCGTTGCGGTCGGCGATTCGCTGACCCTCGACATCGCCAACGCCTATTTCGAGAAGGGCGGGGCGGCCTGCCTCGCCGCGGGTGTGGCGGTCGAGGTCAAGGGCTACCGGGACGCGGCCGGGGTGCTGCAGCCGGTCAAGCTGGAGGTCGAGGGCGGCTGCTCGAGCGCCTACCCGACCCCCGGGGTCACGGCACCCAGCACGCCGCCAAGCACCGACGCGTCCGCTTTCGTGGAGGCCAAGGGCACGGTGATGGCGGTGCGCAGCGGTGAATTCGACCTCAGCGTCTACCGCATCGAGGACTTCGCCGGGGTCAGCCCAGCCACCGTGACCGTGACCTACGGTTCGACCACGGTCTTCAGGGACGGGTTGAGCAGTGCCTCGCTGGCCGTTGGCAATTTCGTGGAGGTCAAGGGCAACCTGCAGGCCGGGGTGCTGACCGCGAGCAAGGTCGAGCGGGAGTAAGCCAGCCCAGGCCCCCCCGGCCCGCTTGACATGCATCAAGCCGGCCGGGGGGGCCCCGCCTCAGCATCGCTGGCGTGTGGATCGGGGTGAGGTGCCAGGTGGGCATGTCGACCGACTTGCCGCCCTGCCGAAACCCACGAGCCCCGGTACCCATGACCATTCCCCACGCCCCGGCCCGGTGGCGGGCGCCGTTGCGGAGCGCGCGTGCCGTGCCCGGTGCCGCTGCAAGGCCCAGTCTGTGCCACCGGGCCGGAACGCCGGCATGAGTGCCGTGCCGAACAGCCTGTTGCGCCGCGACGTCCTGCCGCTCCTGCTGGGCTTCGCCGCGCTGGTGGCGGCCTCGCTCATGGCGGATGCGCTGCTGCACCGACTGGATCTGGTCTGGGTCGGTCGCTACCTTGGCATCCCGGGCGTGCTGCTCATCATCGGCTCCTTCGGTTATTCGCTGCGCAAGCGCAAGTTGATCGCCGTCGGCAAACCCGGGCCCTTGCTACGGCTGCACGAGCGCATGGCCTGGGCCGGCGCCTGGCTGGTGCTGGTGCACGCGGGCGTCCACTTCAATGCGCTGCTGGCCTGGCTGGCGGTCGGCGCGATGCTGGTCAACGTGGCCAGTGGGCTCACTGGCAAGTTCCTGCTGGGGCGCTTTCGGCGGCATCTGGACGAGACCCGCCTGCAGCTGCGCGCTCAGGGCCTCGATGAGACGGCGATCGAGGAGCGCATGGCCTGGGACAGCCTGACCGTCGATGCGGTCCGGCAGTGGAAGGTGATCCATGTGCCGATTGCGCTGGCCTTCGCGGTGTTGGGCACCTCGCACATCGTCAGCGTCTTCCTGTTCTGGAGCTGGTGGTGAAGCGGCCCGGGATTCTGGCGCTGGTCGCCACCGTCCTGGTGGCGGTGCTGGGCCTGGCCCTCGCCTACCCCCAGTGGATGGTGAGCCCGGGGCCGCTGATGAAGGCGCATGCCCCCCTGGAGAGCGACTGCTTCGCCTGCCACGCCCCGTGGCGCGGCGCCGACGCGTCGCGCTGCATCGCCTGCCATGCGCTGCCCGACATCGGCCTGCGCACCACCCAGGGGGCGCCGATCGCCCCGCGGGCGGGCTCCTCCGCGGCCCGCAAGACCGCCTTCCACCAGCAATTGACGGAACAGGACTGCATGGCCTGTCACAGCGACCACCCGGGGCCGACGCTGACCCGCCGCGGCCGCACGGGTTTTTCGCACGAGCTGCTGCGACCTGCGGTGCGCGAGCGTTGCGAGACCTGTCACGCGGCGCCCGACAACCGCCTGCACCGCCAGATCGATGCGAACTGCGGCCGCTGTCACCAGGTGACGGGCTGGACGCCGGCGAGCTTTGACCACGCCCGCCATTTCCTCCTCGACGGCGACCACGACACCCGCTGCACCACCTGCCACACCGGCGGCGACTACAGCCGCTACACCTGCTACGGCTGCCACGAGCACCAACCGGACAAGGTGCGCCGCGAGCACCTGGAGGAAGGCATCACGGATTTCGAGCATTGCGCCACCTGCCACCGCAGCGCCGACGAGGAGCCACGACGCCGCAACGGGACCGAGCGCCGCCCGGGCCGCGACAGGGATTGAAGCCCGCCTGAGGCCACCGGGCGGCGTCCCCGGGGCGCCCCACAATCGGCGGTCTCGGGCCCCGTCGGCGCCCGGCTGGCGGGAGGGGTGGCATGGATCTGGGTATTGCGGGGCGATGGGCGCTGGTGTGCGGCGCGAGCAAGGGGCTGGGGCGCGGTTGTGCACAGGCGCTGGCCGCCGAAGGGGTCAACCTGGTGATCACGGCGCGCGGTGTGGCGGCGCTGGAAGCCACGGCCGCCGAGCTGCGCGAGCGACATCCCGGCGTCGAGGTGCGCACCGCGCCGGGCGACATCACCACGGCCCAGGGCCGTGCGCTGGCACTGGCGGCCGCGCCCCAGGTCGACATCCTGGTCAACAACGCCGGCGGTCCGCCGCCCGGCGATTTCCGCGACTGGGACCGCGAGGTCTGGCTGCGGACGCTCGAGGCCAACATGCTCACGCCCATCGAGCTGATCAAGGCGGTCGTCGACCCGATGGCTGAGCGCGGCTTCGGCCGCATCCTCAACATCACCTCGGCGGCGGTGAAGGCGCCGATGGACGGGCTGGGTCTGTCCAGTGGCGCGCGCGGCGGGCTCACCGGCTTCGTGGCCAGCGTGGCGCGCCAGCCGCGCCTGGCCTCGCGCAACGTGACCCTCAACAACCTGTTGCCGGGATTTTTCGACACCGAGCGGCTGATGGCCACGATGGTGGCCCCGGCGGCGGCCAGCGGCCGCAGCGTGGCCGAGGTGATCGCCGAGCGGATGCACCAGAGTCCCGCGCAGCGTTTCGGCGCGCCGGCCGAGTTCGGCGCGCTGTGCGCCTTCCTGTGCAGCACGCACGCGGGCTACATCAACGGCCAGAACCTGGTGATCGACGGTGGGGCCTACCCCGGCGTCCTGTAGCCCCGGTGTTTCAGGGCAGGGACCTGCGTGCCGGGCCCGACGACACCCCGATGCCCGCCACGATCAGCGCAAATGCCAGGCCGTGATAGACCTCGGGCCCCTCGCCCAGAAGGGCGGCCGACAGCACGGCCGTGAACACCGGGGTCAGGTTGCCAAAGAAGGCCGCGGCGGCCGGCCCGGCCCGGCGCACACCCTCACCCCAGCAGCGGTAGGCGATCAGCGCCGGGCCCAGGCCCACGTAGAGCAGGGCCGCGATGACGCTCGGGCTCCAGGGGATCGGTGCCGCACCCTGCCATTGCTCCACGCCCGCCGCGCTGCTGGCGAAAACCAGACCGAACAGGACCTGCACCAGCAGCGTCTCCGACCAGTCCCACGGTCGCCCGGGGCCGCCCGGACGGTCCGTCACCCGCGGCTGGGCGGCGCCGCGCAGGTGGGCGGGCGGCCGCGCCAGCATCCAGCTGTAGAAGGCCCAGCCGATGCTCGCCACCAGCACGTAGAGGTCACCGGACACGAATTGGATGCGCACCAGCGCCGCGGGGTCACCCCGGGCGATGACCAGTGCCACGCCGGCCAGCGACAGCGCCGCGCCGCCGATCTGACGCCCACCCGGCTGCACGTCGTACTTCAGCGCCCCCACCACGATCATCCACACCGGCATGCCGGCGGCGATCAGGGTGACGTTGATCGGCGTGGAACTCACCAGCGCCAGGTACTGGAAGGCGTTGAACATGCCCACACCCAGGGTGCCGAGCAGCAGCAGGTGCTTCCAGCGCCGCAGCAGCTCGCCCGGCGCGCGCAGCACCCGCCAGCCCAAGGGCAGCAACAGCAGCCCGGCAATGCCCCAGCGCAGCGCATTGAGGGTCAGCGGCGGCACCTCCCCCACCAGCACCCGGCCGAGCACCGCGTTGCCGGCCCACAGCAGCGGCGGGACCGTCATCAGCAGGGCGACCCGCAGGCCCAGGCGCGTGGACAAGTCAGGCCTGTGCGGGCATGGGCGCGCCGCAGTTCCAGCAGGTCTCGAACGGCCCCTCGACCAGTTCGTGGCATGCGCCGCAGAACCAGCGGCGTTGCTCGCAATGCGCCAGCGCGTCCAGCAGCTCGCGGGCACGCTCCCACTGTCCGTCGTCCTGCACCCAGACCTCGGGCAGCGCCTGGTCGGGCGGGATCTCGCCGGCCAGGCCGCTGGTGAACACCCGCTGCAGGGACGTCCGGATGCCCGCCTCGACCAGCAGGTCGGACCACAGCGTGGCGATGGCGAGGTTGGGGGCTTGGACGAGGCGTTTCATGGCGGTGACCGAATCGCCGATGCTGCCATGCCGGCGCACCGGGCCACCGCCATGCCGGTGGTCACGGCGGTTACCCGGTGCGCCGGTATGTCGCCCGTTGCCGGTGCCGGGCCCTTGGCTTTTGCGCCGGCGGTTGCGCCTGCGGTCGCTTGCCGAGCCGTCGTAAGCTCTCGCCCTTTCCAGACCCGAGGAGCCTGCCATGCCGCGCGCCGTCCAGATCACCGAATTCGGCGGACCCGAACGTCTGCACCTGACCGAGGTCGCGGTGGGGCAGCCCGGGCCGGGTGAGATCCGCATCCTTCACAAGGCCTGCGGGCTCAACTTCATCGACATCTACCAGCGCACCGGCCTCTACCCGATGCCGCTGCCCGCCACCCTGGGGATGGAGGGCGCGGGTGTGGTGGAAGCCGTCGGCGAGGGCGTGACCCACCTGCAGCCTGGCGATCGCGCCGCCTACGCCACGGCGCCGATCGGCGCCTACTGCGACCTGCGCGTGATGCCAGCCCGGAGCGTGGTGCGCCTGCCCGAGACCATCGACTTCGACACCGGCGCGGCGATGATGCTCAAGGGCCTCACGGTGCAGTACCTGCTGAAGAAGACGCTGCCCCAGGGCGGCCTGCAGGCCGGCGACTTCGTGCTGTTCCATGCCGCGGCCGGGGGCGTGGGCCTGATCGCCTGCCAGTGGGCGCGCGCCCTCGGTCTGCAGCTCATCGGCACGGCCGGCAGCGACGAGAAATGCGCGCTGGCGGCGGCCCATGGCGCTGCGCACACCATCAACTACCGCCGCGAGGATTTCGTGGCGCGGGTCCGCGAGATCACCGGCGGGCACGGCGTCAAGGCGGTCTACGACTCGGTGGGCAAGGACACGGTGGAGAAGTCGCTGGACTGCCTCGCGCCCTTTGGCCTGCTCGCCAACTTCGGCAATGCCTCGGGCAAGGCGCCGCCCATCGACTGGGGCACGCTCGCGGCCAAGGGCTCGCTCTTCGTGACCCGCCCCACGCTTTTCACCCACCTCGCCACCCGCGAGGGCACCCAGGCCATGGCCGACGACCTGTTCGCGGTGGTTGCCAGCGGCGCAGTCCGCATCCCGCTCGAGCGCCGCTACCCGCTGGCCGAGGTGGCCCAGGCCCACCGCGACCTCGAGGCCCGGATCACCACGGGCTGCAGCGTGCTGATTCCCTGAGCCTGGGGCTCTGCGGTCGCTCCCTGATCACTGGCGTCCGCGATAAAGTCAGGTGTCGCGCCCGACCAAGGAAGCTGTCATGCTAAATCGCATCATCATCGATCCTGCCATCTGTCATGGCAAGCCCTGCATTCGGGGTTTGCGCTATCCCGTCGAGACGGTGCTTGAATGGCTCGCCTCGGGGATGTCGACCGAGGACATCCTGGCCGACTATGAAGACCTCGAGCGTGCCGATATCCAGGCGGCGCTGGCGTATGCCGCTCGCCTGACCCACGTTCACCGCATGCAGCCGCTGGCGGCGTGAAATTTCTGATCGATGCCCAACTGCCGCGTCGCCTGGCGCGGTGGTTGGACGAGCATGGCCTCGATGCGCTGCACACGCTCGACCTGCCCCGGGCGAATTCGTCCACAGATGAGGAAGTCATCGAATGGGCGGAGCGTGAGGGCCGGATCGTTGTCACGAAGGACTCGGACTTCGTCCAGTCCCACATCCTACGTTCACGGCCCCGGCGGCTGTGGCTCATCAGTGCCGGCAACATGAGCAATGCCGTTCTCGAATCGCTTGTCGATGGGCACTGGTCATCGATCCAGGAGGCGCTGGACTCGAGTTGTTTCGTCGAGCTCTCGGCACTCGGCCTGATCCGGCACGATTGATCAAATCGCCCCGCTCGTCGCAGACGGGGGCGCCATCTACCCCCGCCGCACTCTCAAGAGTTCGTCGAGGATCAGCAGCGTTGCACCGACCGTGATGGCGCTGTCCGCCACGTTGAAGGCCGGGAAATGCCAGCCGGCCCAGTGGAAGTCGAGGAAATCGACCACATAGCCGTGCAGCAGGCGGTCGATCACATTGCCGAGCGCGCCGCCCAGGATCAACGACAGCGAGGCCGCGAACAGCCGCTGGTGGCCCTGGGTGCGCAGCATCCAGACGATGAAGAGCGACACCACCACGCCCAGGCCGGTGAAGAACCAGCGCTGCCAGCCGGCCGCGCCTGCCAGGAAGCTGAAGGCCGCGCCGGTGTTGTGGACCCGGACCAGGTTGAAGAAGGAGGTGATCGCACGCGAGTCGCCGTAGCGGAAGTCACCGAGGATCAGGGTCTTGGTGATCTGGTCGAGCAGGATCACGATCAACGCGATGGACAGCCAGGTCAGCAGGCCGGGGCCGCGTGCGTGGCCTGGGCTGGCGCGGCCGGGCGTGCGGGGCATTGAGCTTCGGGCCATGGGGTCCCCGCCGTTCAGGCGATGTGGCGGGCTTCGCCCCCGCCGAACAGGTTGACCGTGCAGCGGCCACAGATCGCGGGATGCGCCGGATCGCTGCCCACGTCGGCGCGGTAGTGCCAGCAGCGCTCGCACTTGGTCTGGCGGCTGGGCGTGACGGTGATGGTCAGTGCCGCCCCCTCGCTCACGCGGGCAGCCGAGGTGATCAGCACGAAGCGCAGGTCGTCGCCCAGGCTCTCCAGCAGGGCCCGGTCGGCGGCGGCGGCCGTGAGGGCGACGTCGGCCTGCAAGGAGGAGCCCAGCTGCCCGGCGGTGCGCACCGCCTCCAGCTCCTTGTTGACCGCGTCGCGGATCTCGCGCAGCCGCGCCCACTTGGCGAGCAACGCCTCGTCGGGGGCGCCGAAGGCGCTGAAGGTCTCGAGGAAGATCGAGGTGGACACCGCAGCCCCCTTCGGCCCGGCGGCAAAGAGGGGCCAGGCCTCCTCGGCGGTGAAGCTCAGGAAGGGCGCCATCCAGCGCAGCATGGCGTGGGTGATGCGGTGCAGCGCGGTCTGGGCGCTGCGCCTCGCCAGCGACTTCGACGCGGTGGTGTAGAGCCGGTCCTTGAGCACGTCGAGGTAGAAGGCGCCGAGGTCCTCGCTGCAGAAGACCTGCAGTCGCGTGACCACCGGGTGGAATTCGTAGACCTCGAAATGCGCCAGGATGTCGGCCTGCAGCTGGGCCGTGCGGGCCAGCGCCCAGCGGTCGATCTCCAGCAAGTCGGCATCGGCCACGGCGTCGGTGGCGGGATCGAAGTCGGAGGTGTTGGCCAGCAGGAAGCGCAGGGTGTTGCGGATGCGGCGGTAGGCGTCCACCACCCGCGCCAGGATCTTGTCGTCGATGTTGAGGTCGCCGGAGTAGTCGGTGCTGGCCACCCACAGGCGCAGGATCTCGGCACCGAGCTTGTCGCTCACGGTTTGCGGCGCCACCACATTGCCCAGGCTCTTGCTCATCTTGCGGCCTTGGCCATCGGTGGCAAAGCCATGCGTGAGCAAACCGCGATAAGGTGCGCGATCGTACAAAGCGCATCCGAGCAACAAAGAGCTGTGGAACCAGCCGCGGTGCTGGTCGTGGCCCTCCAGGTAGAGGTCGGCCTCGGGCTC
>CAISYQ010000416.1 GCA_903889735.1 uncultured Methylibium sp. | reverse complement strand
TGGGCGCAGACTGTTTGCGACTCCATCACTTCTGCTTCGGTGGGGTCTGTAAGCCGGTGCGGTCACGGAATTCACCAGCCGGGCGGCCGAGAAGCTCAGGATCTAGCAGAGTGCGGCCGCGGCCATCGTCGTCTTTATACGCACCCTCCCGAGTCAGAATGGTGGCAAGCAATGTCCAGCGACTGACGCACCGGCTGCTGGCGAGGCTGCCGCAGTCGGATACAGGACGGCCCGTCCCAGAGACTACGAGCTCTTCGACGTAGTCCGGCGAAATTCGGACGGCGTCATGTTGAGCGCGCGCCGAAACAGGCGGCTCATGTGACTCTGGTCGGCAAACCCGCTCCGGGCCGCCACGAGCTTCAGCGGAATCTCCTGGCCCGAGATCAGCAGGCGCTTGGCGTGCTCAATGCGCTGACGCATGACATAGGCATGCGGCGGGCAGCTGAAATCGGCGTGGAACTTGCGGATCAGGTGCGAGACGCTCATCCGCGTCAGCGCTGCCATCTCGGCCAGCGAGATCGGCCGCTCCAGGTTGTCCTCGACATACTCGACCAGCAAGCGGCGCTGCCGGGGTGAGAGGCCGCCGGCCACGGCTTGCTGGCGCAGGGTGACGCTGGCGTAGTGGCGCAGCAGGTGAATGCAGAGCTGGCTTCTCAAAGCCTCGACATAGAGATCGCTCCCCAGGCTGTCAGCCTGTATCTCGCGCTCGAGCGCCGCCATGATCGTGAGCACGGCCGGGTCTTCCGAACGCACCTGGTCGTTCATTTCGATCTGCGCGATGTCCTGATCGAAGACCTCGGCGGCCACGCTGGCTATCGCATCGTGGGACAGATAGGCATGCGAGACATCGATTGGCTGATCCCATCGCCATTGCGAGGGCTCGGCTCGGGTGAGGATCGAGACCACCCCGGGGCCCACCCGATCGCTCTGCCAGGGGCCGCCGTTGCGCCGGCTCATGCGGGCCGCGCCGCCGCGGTAGGCCACGATCATGTAGTCGCGCATGGCGGGAATGTGCACGTCCAGATCCGGGTATCGGTAGCCCTTGAGCGTGAGGCCAGCCCAGGCGTGGGCGCTGCTGTCCAGGGTCAGGTCGCCCGGGATCCACGTCCGTACCTGGTCCGGTGTGATCAGTTCGCCCACCATGGACTCCTACGCCAAGGCCGACGGGAGCGCCGGCTCGGCACAGTGTAGGGATCATCGGCGCCGTCCGCCCTCAGGGAGAGCCCCGAGGTTGGGCGCCCGCGGCCGGCGTGGGGTGGCGATCGCGGCGATGTCCGTGCGGATCCTCCCCGCCCCCGCGCCTTCTCGTAAAAGACGGCCTCAGTCGAACTCGAAGCCGGCGTAGCCCTGGCGCTGGACCTCGGCCAGCTTCTGGCGGTAGGCGCCGATGCCGGCGAGGTAGAAGTACACGGCGTTTCGCTTGCCGGGAATGTTGGCGCCAAAGATCCACGACTCGGCCCGCGGGAACAGCGTCATGTGGGCGATGTCGTTGCAGGTGCGGGTCCAGTCGGCCTCGGCCGCGGCCGTGGGCTCCACCGTGTGCTTGCCCTGGGCGTTCACGTCCCGGACCATCTCTGTGATCCATTCCACCTGGGTCTCGATCGATGGCGGCAGGTTGGTGAATGGACCATTGGGCCCCAGCACCATGAACAGATTGGGGAATTGCGCGGTGCTCACGCCGAGGTAGCTGGTCGCGCCAGCCTTCCAGTGGTCCTTCATCGCCAGGCCCTGGCGGCCCCGGAGGTCGATGCGGCTGTAGTTACCGTCCACCGCATCGAAGCCGGTGGCGTAAATCAGCATGTCCAGTGGGTGCTCAATACCGTCGGCGGTCTTCACGCCGTCGGGCGTGATCTCCGTGATCGGGTGGGCCTTGACATCGACCAGGCTGACATTGGGCCGGTTGTAGACGGCGTAGTAGTCGTTGTTGCAGAGCGGCCGCTTCGCATACAGGTCGTGTGGCGTGAGCTTGCGCGCGGTCTCGGGGTCCTTGACGATCTGGGCGATCTTGCCGCGGATGAAGTCCTGCGCTGCCAGGTTGGCCTGCTCATCGGTCGCGATGTCGCTGAAGGTCTCGAACATGAAGCGAAAGCCGCCGCCCGTGGCCCAGGCTTTCTCGAACACCGCCTGCCGCTGCGCCGGCGACACGCTCATGGCGGGCACGGTGCTTTCCTCGAAACCGAAGGCCACCACCGAGTCTTTCAGCTGCGTCCAAATCTTGTCGTAGTCCCGCCGCACGCTGGCAACGTACTCGGGGGTCACTGGTCCATCGCCCACCGGCACGCTGTACTGGGGCGAGCGCTGGAACACCGTCAAGTGCCTGGCCAGGGGCGCGACGGACGTGATTACCTGCGTGCCGGTGGAACCGGTGCCGATCACGCCAACCCGCTTGCCGTCGAACTGCACATCCGCGGGCCATTGGCCGGTGTGGTGCAACTCGCCCCGGAAGGTGTCGCGGCCCTTGATGTCCGGGATGTTGGTGGCCGACAGCAGGCCGACCGCCGTGACCAGGAACTGGGCGGTGAAGCGCTCGCCCCGGTCGGTCACGATCCGCCAGACGTTGGCGGCCTCGTCGAAATGCGCCTGCGTGACGGCCGTATCGAGCTGGATGTCGGGACGCAGTTGGTGGCGATCGACCACATGCTCGAGGTAGGCCAGGATCTGCGGCTGGGTCAGGTAGCGGGTGCTGAAGTCCCATTCCTGCAGCAACTCCTTGTCCCACGAGTAGCAGTAGACGAAGCTCTCGGTGTCCGAGAGCGCGCCCGGGTAGCGGTTCCAGTGCCAGGTGCCGCCAATGCCGGAGGCCTTGTCGAACAGGCGGACCTTGAGGCCCAGTTCGTCCCGCAGCTTCTTCAGCGCATACAGGCCGCCGAAGCCGGCGCCCAGGACGATCGCGTCATGGTGGTTCTGGTCTTGCATGGTCTTGTCCTTGTTGGGAGTGCAGGCCCGTGCAGAGGCGGGGCGAGGCGCGAGGCCGGGTCGGTCAGCCGCGCTTGAACCAGGCCGCGATGCGGCGCAACTCATCGTCTGCCTCTGCAGCCCGCCCCGCCAGGCAAGGAAACACATGCTGCATGCCTTCGACGACGGATAGCGTCACGTCCACGCCCGCGGCTCTGGCCATTACGGCCAGATCGGTGGCGTTGTCCAGCAGCGTCTCGATGGCGCCGGCATTCACGTACAGGCGAGGAAAGCCCTTGTAGTCGGCTTTCAGCGGGTTGGCCAGCGGGTCGGTGCGCGAGCCGCCCGCGCCCAGGAACATGCCGGACATGCCCTCGAGCAAGGCCTTGTTCACCAGCGCGTCGGTGGCTTGGTGGGTGCTCAGCGTCTGGCCCACATGCTCCATGTCGAGCCAGGGTGAGAACGCGATCACGGCGCCCGGCAGCGGGTCGCCGTCGTCACGCAGCTTCAGCACAGTGGCGATGGCCAGGTTGCCGCCGGCGGAGTCGCCGGCGGTGGTGATGTCCTGCGCCGCGAACCCCCGTGCCAGCAAGGCTCGGTAGACCGCGGTGGCGTCCTCGAGTTGTGCGGGAAAGGGATGTTCCGGCGCGCGCCGGTAGTCAATGACCAGCGCCGTCACGCCCAGGTGCCTGGCCAAATGGCCGGCGAGCTTGCGGTGGCTCGCCGCCGACCCCACGGCAAAGCCACCGCCGTGCGTGTACAGGATGACCTTGGACGCGTCGGCGCCCACCGGCAAGGCCCACAGGGCCTCGACGCCGGCCAGCGCGTCCGACTTGTAGGCCACGTTCTCGGGTTCGAGAGTGGGCTGGTGCCATTCGTCGAAGATGCTGCGCAGATCCGGCAGGGTGTAGCCCGGGTTGGCGGCCATCCGCTCCGACCAGCTTCTGTAGAGCGCAACAAGAAAGTCCGCCTGGCCGCGAGATTCGCCCATGGTTCCTGGTCTCCGGTGTCGAATGAATCGCAACCCCGCACGACGCGGTTGCTCCGTCACGGAATCGCGGCCGAATGGCGTGGCGCCGCTGACCCGCGTTTGCGCGGGGCGCATCCGTCAACTCGCTTGGACGCCAGACCCTGCAGCCTTGATTCTGGGCAGCGTTCCGGGTAAAGGATTGAACGTTCTTCTCGGCAATATTGGATGGAATTGCCGGTGACGCACCGGGCACACGGGCGAGACGGATGCAGCCACGCAACGGTTGTCAAGCCTCTTCGATGAACCAACAATCAACGGCTAGCGATTACCTGATCACTGGGGGCAAGCGCTACATCACCAATGCGCTGCGTGCGGCGCCTTCACGCTGATGGCGCGCATGGGCGGGCCGGGCGCGAGCGGCGTCTCGGCGTTCATCGTGCCGGCCAATCTGCCCGGTCTGAGCCTGGGCCAGCCTGACAAGAAGATGGGCCAGCGCGGGACCAAGACTTGCGACGTCAACCTTGATGGCGTGCGCGTGCCGGCGGTCAATCTCATCGGCGGCGAGCCAGGCAAGGGGTTCAGGACCGCGATGAAGGTGCTCGACCGTGGTCGGCTGCATATCGCAGCGCTGGCCTGCGGCATGGCGCAGCGCATCCTCAAGGAGAGCATCGCGTATGCGCAGCAGCGCAGGCAGTTCGGTCAGCGCATCGGAGACTTCCAGCTCGTGCAGGCGATGCTCGCCGACAGCCAAGCCGAACTGCTGGCCGGTTGGGCGCTGGCGCAGACGGCCGCGCACCGCTACGACGCCAAGCCGTTTGGCATCGTTGATCCCGAGGCCAGCATGCAGGCGTCGTGCGCCAAGATGTTCACCACTGAGATGGTTGGTCGCGTAGCGGATCGCGGTGTGCAGGTGCATGGCGGCGCGGGCTACATCAACGACTACAAGGTCGAGCGTTTCTACCGCGACGTTCGCCTGTTGCGCTTTTACGAAGGCACGACGCAAATCCAGCAGCTCATCATCGGCAAACACTTGATGCGCATGGCCTGAACGGTAGCCCCACGAAAGCACAAAGAAAAAGGGCTCGTCATGTGCCAGGCCCTTGATGGTTGATGGCAACCGGGATCCCTGTGCATCAGCAACCTGGCTAGACGTCCGGGCGTGGCCCGACGGGCAGCGCTACCCGCGCGTGGTGGCCCGCGGCGTCGTGCTCGAAAACCAGGGTGCCGCCCAGGCGGACGACGATCTGCTGCACCACAGTCAGGCCGAGACCGCTGCCGGGCACGTGCCGGCTGGCATCGGCGCGGGCAAAGGCCTGCAGCAGCGCGGTCTCCTGCCCGGCAGGCAGGCCGGCGCCTGCGTCGGCCACGTCGATGACGATGCCGTCCGGGCCCACCGCCGTGCGCACGACCACGGGGGCCGTCCCGTGCGTGAGGGCGTTGTCGACCAGATTGAAGATCAGCCGGTCGATGAGCAGGGCGTTGGCGCGCGGCAGGACCGTGCCCGGATAACCGTTCTGCGGGCCGGCCGCCGTTGGGTTCGGCAGCCAGCGGAGCTCCTCGGCCGGCCGCCCCAGCCGCGCCACCACCGCCTCGGCTGCGGCCGCCACGTCGACCGGCGCGTCCATGGCCAGCGTGCCGGCGCGCACATAGTCCAGGAAGCTGCCGATCAGCCGGTCGGCGTAGTCGACGTTGCGCGTGATGGCGGCGGCGGCGACCTGCGTGTCCTGCCCGGGCTTGAGCATCTCCGCCGTCAGCCGGATGCGCCCCAGCGGGCTGCGCAGGTCGTGCGAGACGCCTGCCAGCAGCAGCGCCCGCTCACGTTCGGTGCGGCGCAGCCGATCGATGAGCTGGCGGTAGGCCGCATCGATGGCCGTGACCTCGGCTGACGCGGCAGCATCCAGGCGTGGCAGCGGCACGGCGGCGGCAGCAGCCTGCGCGTCGGCGTCGCTCCCAGAGAGGGCGATCATGT
>CAISYQ010000415.1 GCA_903889735.1 uncultured Methylibium sp. | reverse complement strand
CACCGCCACCAGCGGCACCCTGACCTTCGCCCCCGGCGTGACGACGCAGACCGTGACGGTCAGCATCACCAACGACACCCTGTTCGAGGGCCTCACCCCAGAAACCTTCAACCTCAACCTGGCCAGCCCAACCAACGCCACGATTGCAGACAACCTGGGCGTGGGCACTATCACCGACAACGACACCCCGACGCTGTCGGTATCGAGCCCGACAGTGACCGAGGGCGGTGGGTTCGCCCAGTTCACCGTGAGTCTGTCCAATGCCAGCGTCCAAGACACGACGGTTAGTCTGGCCTTGGCCCAGGGGACGGCAACAGGCTTCGGCACGGACTACGGTTCCTTCGCCCCGGTCAATCTGCAGGTGTCGACAGACGGCGGCATGAGCTGGACGAATGCGACGAGCGTGACGATTCCGATGGGCAGCACCAGCGTGCTGGTGCAGACCCCGGTGACGCAGGACACTTTGGACGAAGCGAACGAGACCTTCACGCTGACGGCCACGCGCACGGCCGGCACGCCGGTCACCAACGTTGGCGGCGCAGCAACCGGTACGGCGACCATCACGGATGACGATGCAACTCCCAGCCTGTCCATCAACAATGTCACGGTGAACGAGGCTGCGGGCACGGCTACCTTCACGGTGACCCTGAGCGCGGCCTCGGGTCAAACCGTGGCAGTGAACTACGCCACGGCCAACGGCACGGCGGGTGCGGCAGACTACACGGCGGGTAGCGGCAACCTGAGCTTCACCCCGGGGATGACGACACAGACCATCACGGTGCCCATCCTGCAGGATGTCACTTACGAGGGGGCGGAAACTTTTACCGTGGTGCTATCGGGGGCCACCAATGCCAGCATTGCCACGGCGACGGGCACGGGCACGATTCGTGACGATGGCACGGGAGCCGGTGGCACAGATAACGACACACCGGCTTTGAGCGTGTCCACCATCACGGTTTCGGAAGGAACCAGCGCCCACGCCGTGTTCACCGTGAGCCTGTCGAACGCCAGCGCTCAGAACACCATTGTGACCCTGGCGCTGACCGCAGGTTCGGCCACCGGTGGGGGCACCGACTACGGCGCGGCCGGCGCGACCAACCTGCAGATCTCCACGGACAGCGGCACCAACTGGACCAACTACGTCGCCCCGGCGACCATCGCCGCGGGCAGCACCAGCGTGCTGGTGAGGACGCCGATCACCAACGACACATCAACCGAGGTGGCCGAGTCATTCACCCTCACGGCGACCCGCACTGGCGGCACGACCTCCAATGCATCGGCCACGGGCACGGCCACGATCCTGGACAATGACTTTGCCAGCAACAGGCCGGTGCTCGACCTGGACGCCAACGACAGCAGTGGCATCCCAGGCACGGGTTACCAAACCACCTACACGGAAGGTGGCACGGCCGTTGCGGTGGCGGATGTGGATGTCACGATCACGGACACCACGACCAACATGGCCCAGGCGACCATTACCCTGGTCAATGCCAAGGCGGGTGATGTCCTGAGTGCGGGCACCATGCCGGCAGGCATTACCGCCACCATTGCCGGCAACGTGGTGACGCTGACGGGCAATGCGACCAAGGCCGCCTATCAGACCGCCCTGCAAGCCGTCACATTCAGCAATTCCACCGACAGCCCCGACACCACCCCAAGGCTGATCGATGTTCGGGTGAGGGATTCAGGCGGCGGTGGCAATTGGGGCAATACAACCCGGACCACCATCAATGTGGAGGCGGTGAATGATGCCCCCAGCGGCACCAACAGCACGGTCACCTTCAACGAGGATGGCACGGCCACGATCACCGCCGCCAATTTTGGATTCACCGATCCGGATGCCGGCAGCAGCCTGACCGGCGTGCGCATCGACACACTGCCCGTTGCCGGCACCCTCTACCTCAACGGAGCGGCGCTTGCCGCCAGCACCGTGGTGTCGAGTGCCGACATCGCTGCCGGGCTGCTGACCTACCGGGCGGCCCTCGATGCCTCCGGAACCGGTTATGCCAACTTCAATTTCAGTGTGCGTGACAACGCCGGGACCTTCGACGCCGCTCCCAACACCCTGAGCTTCAACGTCACCCCGGTGGCGGATGCACCCACCGTCTACGCCCACCTTGAAAGCCATGGGACCGTGGCCAGCGACATTCTTCTGGCGGCCTTCGATGACGGAACCTTCACGGGTTGGACGGCCAATGCCTTGCGCGGCAACACCTTTGCCGAGATTCCCGGCGGCAACGCCAAGACCAGCACCGAGGCCACCCTGTTCAACACCGTGGCCTGGGCCGGACAGACCGGAACCAACACCACCGAGGAAGCCAATTTCGCGGCGCGCTGGCAGGTCTCTCCGAACGCCACGGGTGGGGTGAACGCTACCCGCTACGCGGTCTACAACCAGGGGGATGACGCGGATGACGCGCAAGGCTTCCTTGAGTACACCGGCAGCGGCGTCACCGCTGCCGAACGCGGGGCCACGGTCTACACCATCAACGTGGACATGTATGCCGATGCCAATTCGGCCCAGGCCAATGGGGTGGGCTTCGTGTTCGGCTACACGGACGACAGCAACTACTTCATCGCCCGCTGGGAGAACCCCAGCGCCGACTACGCGGTCGGTGGTAACCAATACCAGGCCTACCCGGGCCAGTACCGCGAACTCTCCCTGGTCCAGATCAAGGCCGGCGCGCCCATCGATTTGGGGCGGGCCGCTTTCAGTGGCGATGACTGGTTCAACATGCGCATCACCGTCGGCAGTTCGGGCATCGAGGTGAAAGCCACGGACACGACCAACCCCACAGCCACCACGACCATCAACTACGCCTACGGGTCGGTCGCCAATGGCGCCACCCTGCCACCCGCCTTGAGAGGGCTCGGTTTCTATTCCTTCGACAACGACGCGAGCGTGCGCTTCGACAGCCTGGCGATCTCCACCACCGTCAATCGCTACACGCTCGAGACCAAGGCTTACCAAGTGGACGCGGATGGCAGCGAAAGCCTGTCCAACATCACCTTGAGCAATATCCCGGCGGACGTCAGCCTGAACGACAGCGTCACAGGTCTGCCCATCACGGTGACCGCGGGCACGGCGTCGGTGGTGGCGGGCCACCCCATCACCGTGCTGTCCTCGGTGCCGCTGACCGATGCCCAGATCAATGGCATCACCGCCAGCGTCACGGCGACGGATGGGGTTTCCACGGCCGTCGACAGCGACAGCGTCAAGATCGACCATGTGTCCGGGACGGCCGCAGATGACTGGCTCTCCGGGACTTCCGGTGCGGATGTCTTGAGTGGCGGTGACGGTGGCGACGTCCTCTCAGGTGGGGCAGGAAATGACAACCTCCTGGGCGGCCTGGGGAGCGATGTGTTCGTCTGGACGCTGACTGATCGCGGCACGCCTGGCGCGCCAGCCCTGGATACCGTTGCCGATTTCGACAGCACGGCCGACAGCGACAAGCTGGACCTGCGTGACCTGCTGATCGGCGAGTTGAGCAACGGCTCCGAACCTGGCAACCTGGCCGACTATCTGCACTTCGAGAAATCCGGCAGCGATACCGTGGTGAAGATCAGTTCCACCGGGGGGTTCAGCTCGGGATTCACCAATGCCCAGGTGGATCAGCAAATCACCTTGCAGAACATCGACCTGATCGGCAACTTCAGTGCAGACCAGCAGGTCATCGCCGACCTGCTGTCGAAGAAGAAGCTGATCATCGATTGATCACCAGCCGGCGCCGACCCCAAACGGTCAGCGCCGGCGACACGGCCATCCAGGGGGTTTCCGGCCCCGGAGGCCGTTTCAGTGCAGCGGGCGCGGCCCGGCGGGAGACAGCGGCGCCAGCGAGGCGCCGGCGCCGGGGTTCAATGCGGGCGGACTGGACACCCCGACCCGCGGCTCATCCAAGACCTCTGGCCCGGGGCCAGTGGGTCTGGGCGAACGGGGTTCACTTCACCCCCGGCCCCGTCACCCCATCAAACCCGAGCGACACCAGCATGGGCAGGTCGTCCATGCTCTCCACGCCCAGGGCCACCACAGTGATGCCGAGCGCGTGGGCCACCTTGCAGAGGCCGCGCAGGAATTCCTGGTTGCCCGGGTTGGAGCCGATGCCGCGCACATAGCTTGGGTGGACCTTGATGTAATCCAGGCCCAGGTCGGCGAGCTTCTCGCCTTCGGCAAAGCGTTGGCCGAAGTACTCGATGCCCACGCGGGCGCCCAGGGCCTTGAGCTGGCGGGCGAGGTCGCGGAAGGCGTCGAAGTGGCGGAACACGCCGTACTCGGGCACCTCGAAGAGCAGGCGGCGGCAGGCCTCGGGGTGGGCCTTCAGGAGCTGGGTGAGTTCGTTGCGGAAGCCGAAATCGGCCAGGGTCTCGGCCGAGAGGTTGACGGCGATGTCCCCCTCCAGCGACTGCAGTTGCTCGATGGCCATCTTCACGACCCGCAGGTCGATGGGCGCGGTCAGGTTCAGCTGCGCGGCCATGGGCATGAAGTCGCCGGCCGACATCAGCGTGCCTTCGCCGTCCACCTGCAGGCGGATCACGCCCTCGCGGTGCAGCGCCCGCCCGCCCTCGCCCGAGATCACGGGGAAGAAATTCAGCTGCAAGCGCCCGCCGCCCACCGCTTCGGTGAGCAGGCTGCGCCATTGGTCGCCGGAAATAGCGCCGCGCTGCATGCCCTCGGCCTCCACCGCGTGCCAGGAATTCGGCCCCTTGGCAGCGGCCTGGGCCAGCGCCTCGTCGGCCCGCGAGAGCAACTGCCCGATGTTCTGCTCGCGCTGGTAGCGCACGGCCGCCAGGTGGTAGAGCTCAGGCACCTTCTCACCCCACTGGGGCAGCAGCTCGGCGCGCAGTCGGGCATCGATGTCGAGGGCGGCCGCCTCGGCGGTCTCGAAGGTGGGGCAGACGATCGCGAACTCGGCCCCCTTGACGCGACCGGCGCGCTGGCCGATCCGGCCGTTGCCGCTGTTGTAGAGCGTGGTGCCCAGGGCCTTCAGCAGGGCATCGGCCTGCTGGCGACCCAGCCGGGTGTTGAGTTCGTTCAGGTCGAGGAGGCGGACCATGACCAGGCTACCGGCCGAGCCGAACTGGTCGCCCATGACGGTCTCGCGCAGGTGCGACATGAAGTAATCGCGAGTGGACAGGCCGGTCACCTCGTCGCGGTTGACCTTCTTGCGCAGGGCCTCCAGGCGCGAGGCCTCCTCGCTGAACATGGTCTTGAGCCGGCCGACCATGTCGTTCATGGCGCGCACCACGCTCCTGAGCTCGGGCGTCTTGGGTTCCTTGATGGTGAGGAAGCGGCGGTCCGCAATGGCCTCGGCCTGGCCGACCACCTCACCGAGCGGGCCGGTGATGAGCCGCACGAACACCGTGCCGCCGGCGCCGGCCGCGATGCTGCCCACCAGGAACCACAGCAGCAGCTCCAGCGTGCCGTCCCACAGGCTCTGGTAGGCGAACTGCTCCTGGCTCGCGAGCGTGAGGGTGCCGTATTGCTTCCAGCCGTCCTGCACCTGGGCCTGGCCCGGCGCTGCGGTGAGCGGGACCAGGGCCATGAACCAGCGCGGCGCGCCCTCGGCCTCGCCGGTGAACACGCGCTCGGCCAGAACCTTGCCGTCCGGGGCGGCAATGCGGATGAAGCGGTAGTGGCCAGCATCGAACTGCGCCGCCACCAGCAGCTCGACCGTCACCGGGTCCTTGGCCAACTGCGACATCGACAATGCCAGAGAGGTGGCGTTGTCGATGTTCTTGACCTGGAGTTGTTGCTCCAGGTAATGGCGTGCCGACAGCACGCTCACCACCATGGTGCCGCCAAAGGACGTCACCATCAGCACGGCGATGGCGATCCAGAGTTGTTTGATGAGGGACATGGCGGACTCGGCAGGGGGTGGGGCGTGGGGAGGGTGGGGCGTGGGGCGGTGGATCAGCGCTCAGAAACCATCCGCGCGCATGCGGTCCAGCACGTCGCGCCAGCGCGACAGGCGGGCCGTGGGGTCGGCCGACGATGCGGTGGCGCCCGCCGTCCAGAGACCGTCGCTGTTGAAGCTGAAGACCGGGACCAGGTCGCTGCGCTGCGACGCCGGGCGCACGCTGGTGATGAGGTTGTCCAGGATCAGCGGCTCGTCGGTGGGCTGGGGGAAATAGCCCAGCACCATGTGGGCCACGGCGGCGGTGGCGCCGGTCTTGGCACGGACATAGATCAACCTCAGGTGCTCGTTGCCGACCCCCAGGATTTGCAGGGTCATGTACTTGGCGATGGCGAAATCCTCGCAGTCACCGGTGCCGCGGCCCATGAACTCCAGCGGCGTTTCCCAGTAGTCCTCCTGCTGCCAGATGACGAGATCGGTCTCGTAGAGGGAGCGGCGGTTGAAGAAGGTGTTGACCTTGGCAAGCTTGTCGGCGTCGGGCAGGGCCCGGGCCTCTTCGATCAGGCGCTGCCACGCGGTCACGGTGTCGGCTCCGCGCTGGCCGTAGCGCTGCTGGGCCAGTCCGAGGATCTTGCCGAAATCGGTGGCAGCCAGCGCCGCCAGCGTGAGGACCAGAAGGAGGCCGGCCAGCAGCAGCCCAACCGACCCCGCGGATACACCGCGCCACGCCCCCCCCCGACCACCACCTGGCGCCGAGATCAGCGCCCGCCATCTCCAGGCGAACTTGACCGCAACCGGGCTCAGAACTCGGGAACTACGGCTGTCATCATTCATGAACGGGGACGATTGCACAACAGTATGTTGCCACCGATCACCAGGCTATCCCGTGGGGTTTTCGGCGGCGTTGCCAGCGGCGGACCGGCCTCGGGGCAGGCTGCATTGCGCGCGCACCTGAGGAATTCACGAAATCACCCTGCCGTCGATACGGAGGTTTTCCCTGGGATTTTCGGTACAGTCGCCCACGAAGTTTGAGACACAGCAAGAGACTCCCTCGACCTAAGACCCTGTGACCCCCAAGAGCTCCCTGAAGATTCTGAGTCTGAGCTTGCTCATCGGCCTGAATGCCCAAGCGCAGAGTCTGCCGGCACCCATGCGGGAGGCGGCGAGGAAAGCCGTGCGCAGCAATCCTGAGGTGCAAGCGCGCTGGAATGGCTTCATGGCCGCGGGAAGCGAGCGCGAGGTCGCCCGGGGTGGCTTCCTGCCCCAGGTCGACCTCACCGGCACCCTGGGGCGCGAAAACAACGTCACGCCAAGCCAGGACTACGGGGGCTACAACACCACCGCCAGCCGGCTGACGCTCACCCAGATGCTGTTCGATGGCGGATTCACCTCCAGCGAGACGCGCCGGCTCGGTTATGCCAAGTTGACCCGCTACTACGAGCTGGCGGAGATCGCCGAGACCACGGCACTGGAAGCCGTGCGGGCTTATGTCGATGTGGTGCGCTACCGCGAGCTGGTGGAGGCCGCCACCGAGAACTATGCCGAGCACAAGGCCGCTTCTCTGTTGGTGGAGGAAAGGGCCAAGTCCGGTGTCGGCCGCGGCGCGGACCTGGAGCAGGCCAACGGCCGGCTGGCCTTGGCGGAATCCAACCTGCTGACCGAACTGACCAATCTGCACGATGTCAGTGCGCGCTACTTGCGCATCGTGGGCGAGAAACCGCCCGCCAGCCTGCCCATGCTGCCCGACCCCTTCAAGCTCGCCCCCCTGCCGGCGTCCGCCGACGCGCTGCTGAGGGAGGGCCTGCAGAAGAGCCCGACGATCAACGCGGCTTTGGAAAACGTTCGCGCCCTGAACCAGGCCATCGAGACCCGCAGCGCCGCCATGAAACCCCGCCTGGACCTGCGGGCCTTCCAGTCCACCGGCAAGAACGGCGGCGGGACTTCCGGCGACACCCGCACCAACGGCATCGAGCTGGTGCTCAACATCAACCTGTACCGGGGAGGCTCCGACTCCGCCGGCAAGCGGCAGGCGGTCAGCCAGAAGGAGCAGGCCCGCGACCTGCAGGAAAAGGCCTGCCGGGACACCCGCCAGACGCTGTCGATCGCCTACAGCGACGTGCGCACCCAGACCGAGCAGATGAAATACCAGGACCAACACCGGCTGTCGACCGAGAAATCCCGGGAAGCCTACCGCCAGCAGTTCGACATCGGTCAGCGCAGCCTGCTGGACCTGCTCGACACGCAGAACGAGTTCTTCGAGGCGAACCGCGCCTACATCAACACGCGCCACACCCAGGCAGCGTCCCAGGCCCGTGTGCTGGCGGGGATGGGCCAGCTGGTGCCCACCCTCGGCGTTCAGCGCAGCGACATCCCCAGCGCCGCCGAGGCCGGGCAGGACCGGCAGGGCATCGACCCAGCCGAGCTCTGCCCCCCCGAGGAGTCCACCGTGGCTGCCATGGCGGAGATCCTGGCCGACGTGGTGCTGCCGGCCCGGGCGCGCCCGCCGCTGCCACTGCCGCCCGTCAAACCGGCCCCTGGGCCGGCGACCTCACCGATTACTTCACCGGTCACCTCCTCCGTCAATTCGCCCGCCTTGCCGTTGGCGGCTGGTCCGGTCGCTGCCGGCAGCGCGGCGGCGTCAGGCCCGAAAACCGCCGCCCCGGCCAAGCTGCCGCTCCCGAATGAGGCGGTCACCACCCCCTTGACACCGGCGGAGGCCGAGGTACGCGGTGCCCTGGAGGCCTGGGCCGCCGCCTGGTCCCGGCGCGATGTGGCCGCCTATGCCGCGGCCTATGTCCCTGACCACCAGGGCAAGGCCGCCAGCCCTGCCGATTGGCTCCAGGGACGCACGGCCCGCATCGCCCCGCGCCGCCGGATCGACGTGCAGCTGTCCGAGATCACGGCGACGGTCGAGGGCGACCGCGCCCAGCTGGGTTTTCGCCAGCATTACCAGTCGGACGGCCTTGACATCATCTCGCGCAAGCGCATCGAGATGGAGAAGATCGGCGGGCGGTGGCTGATCAAGCGGGAAACCGAGCGATGACGAAGGCCGACAGCCAGGCCCGGCGGGCCGCGCGCCACCGGGATCTTCAAGATCGGATCCACCACGCCCACCGCACCGATGCTTGCTGCTTCATGGGCCTCATGGGCCAGCCCGAAGACTGCTGCGGGCGACAATGGATGTCCCTGTTTCCTATTTGATGCCACCCAGCCCGTGATCCACCCCGCCAGCCGCCTGTCGACCGTGGCCCTGAATCCCGCACCGGGCGGACGGTGGGTGGGCGCTCCGAGCTCAAAGGGCCTGGCATCGCCGGTCCTGAATGCCTCGTCATGAGCACCCGCGACGAACTGCTCGACTGCCTCCTGATCGTGGCCCGGGCCCATGGGGAGTCGCCCACGCGCGACGCCCTGATGGCCGGGCTGCCGGCCGAGGGCGGCAGGCTGACCCCGGCCCTGGTGGGCCGGGCGGCCCAGCGGGTGCGCATGAGCAGCCAGATCATCAAGCGTCCGCTGCGCCAGCTCAAGGCGGCCCTTCTGCCGGCAATCCTGCTGCTGAAGGACGAGCGCGCCTGCGTCGTGCTGTCGATCAGCGCCGATCGGCAGTCGCTGCAGGTCGTTCACCCCGAGATGGTGGACGCGCCGGTGGACATGCCGGTGACCGAGCTTGAAGAGGCTTACCTCGGCTCGGTGATCTATATCCGACCGACCCACCGCTACGACGCCCGCACCCCCCAGGTCAAGGCCGGTCGCCATGGGCACTGGTTCTGGAGCGTGATCGCCGAGAGCCGGCCGCTCTACCGCGACGTGCTGGTGGCCGCCTTGCTGGCCAACCTGTTCGCGCTGGGCATGCCGATGTTCACCATGAACATCTACGACCGGGTGGTCCCCAACCAGGCCTTCGAGACCCTGTGGGTGCTGGCCTCGGGCCTGGCGCTGATGCTGGTGAGCGACCTGGTGTTCCGCACGATGCGCGGGCGATTCGTCGACCTGGCCAGCAGCCGGGCGGACGTCAAGCTGTCGGCCTTCATCATGGAGCGCGTGCTCGGCATGCGCATGGAGCAGCGGCCGGCCTCAGCAGGATCCTTCGCCTCCAACCTGCGCGCCTTCGAGTCCGTGCGCGACTTCATCGGCTCGGTGACGGTGGTGGCCTTCATCGACCTGCCCTTCGCGCTGGTCTTCATGCTGGTGATCGGCTGGATTTCCTGGCCGATGATGATCCCGCTCTTCCTGGGGGCGGTGGTCATGCTGCTCTATGCGCTGGCGGTCCAGGGCCGCATGCACGAGCTCGCGGAAACCACTTACCGGGCCGGTGCACAGCGCAACGCCACGCTGATCGAGGGCCTGGTGGGTTTCGAGACCATCAAGTCGCTCGCCGCCGAGGCACCGATCCAGCGCAAGTGGGAACAGAGCGCGGCCCTGCTCGCCCGGGTGGGCGCGCAGCTGCGGCTGCTCTCGTCAACGGCCAGCAACACCTCGGCCTTCGTGCAGCAGGTCATCAACCTCGTCATCGTGATCATCGGCGTCTACCTGATCTCCGAACGGCAGCTGACGATGGGCGGCCTGATCGCCTGCACCATGCTGGCCTCGCGGGCCATGGGGCCGGTCGGGCAGGTGGCCGGCCTGCTGGTGCAGTACCACACGGCCTCGACGGCGCTCACCTCGCTCGACGAGATGATGAAGCGCGAAATCGAGCGGCCGGCCGACACCCGCTTCATCAGCCGCGGGCGGTTGCGCGGCGCGGTCGAGTTCCGCGACGTGAGCTTCGCCTACCCCGGCCAGACCGCGCCCTCGCTGCGCAACCTGTCCTTCAGCATCAAGCCGGGCGAGCGGGTGGCGATCCTCGGGCGCATCGGCTCGGGCAAGACCACGCTCGAGAAGCTGATCCTGGGCCTCTACCGGCCGACGGAGGGCGCGGTGCTGGTGGATGGCATCGATCTGCGCCAGATCGACCCGGCCGAGCTGCGGCGCCAGATCGGCTATGTGCAGCAGGACGTGATGCTGTTCTACGGCAGCCTGCGCGACAACATCACGCTCGGCGCCCCGCTGGCCGAGCATGCCGATATCGTCCGGGCGGCCGAGATGGGCGGCATCCTGAGCCTGGTGAACCAGCATGCCCAGGGTTTCGACATGCTGGTCGGCGAGCGCGGCGAATCGCTCTCCGGCGGGCAGCGCCAGGGGGTGGCGATCGCGCGGGCCGTGATCAACGACCCGCCCATCCTGCTGCTCGATGAGCCCACCTCGTCGATGGACTTCTCCAGCGAGGACGACATCAAGCGCCGGCTGGCCCAGTATTCCCAGGACAAGACGCTGATCCTCATCAGCCACCGGACCTCGATGCTCGATCTGGCGGACCGCATCATCGTGATGGACGGCGGGCGCATCATGGCCGATGGCCCCAAGGAACAGGTGGTGACCGCGCTGCGCCAGGGGCGCATCGGAAAGGCGGCGTGATGGCCTGGTTCGGTGCGCGTCTCTTTGGCAGCCTGCGGGGCATGGTCGATCGCGGCACAGCCGCCGGCAAGCGCCTGTTCGGTCCCCTGCTCGAGCGCCTGGCCCCCGTCGAGTCACCCGACTCAGAGGGGCCCACCGACTGGGCCGGCGAGGCCGACTGGGCGCGTCTGCAGCAGGATCCGCTGCGCGCCCGGGCGCTGCTGCGCATCTCCGCCCTGGCCCTGCTGTTGCTGCTGGTCTGGTCGGCCTTTGCCGAGATCGACGAAGTCACCCGGGGCGAGGCGAGGGTGGTGCCCACCAGCCAGGTGCAGATCGTCCAGAGCGTCGATGGCGGGGTGGTGGAGGCGCTGTTGGTCCAGGAAGGCCAGATCGTCAATGCCGGTCAGCTGCTGATGCGGATCGACCCCACACGCTTCGTCTCCAACCTGCAGGAGAGCCGGGTCAGCCAGGTCGCCCTGGAGGCCAAGGTGCTGCGCCTCGAAGCGCTGACCCGCGGCACCGCCTTCAACCCGCCCGCCAAGCTGACCCGCGAGGCCCCCGACGTGGTGGCCCAGGAACAGCGCCTCTACGAGTCTCGGCGTGCCGAGATATCGGCCCAGATCTCGATCTCGCAGAACCAGCTCTCGCAGCGCCAGCAGGAGCTCAACGAGGTGCTCGCCCGCCGGGACCAGGCGGTGCGCAGCCTCGAGCTTGTGACCCGCGAGATGAACGCTACCCGTCCGATGATCGCCACCGGGGCGGTGTCCGAGGTGGAGGTGCTGAGGCTTGAGCGCGAGGTGGCCCGCCTGCGCGGCGACAGCGAGCAGGCCACGGCCCAGATCTCGCGGGTGAAGTCAGCGATCCTGGAGGCCACGGGCAAGATCGAGGAGGTCCGGCTCACCAGCCGCAACCAGATGAGCGCCGAGCTCTCCGAGACCATGAGCAAGCTCGCCAGCCTCTCCCAGGGTGGCCTGGCGCTTCAGGACAAGGTCAAGCATGCCGATATCAAGTCACCGGTGCGCGGCACCATCAAACGGCTGTTGGTCAGCACCATGGGCGCCGTGGTGCAGCCCGGCAAGGAGGTCGTCGAGGTGGTGCCGCTTGACGACTCCCTGATCCTCGAGGTGCAGATCACGCCCCAGGACATCGGCTTCCTGCGGCCCGGTCAGCAGGCCACCGTCAAGTTCACCGCCTACGACTCGTCGATCTACGGCGGTCTGCCGGCGGATGTGTTCAACATCGGCGCTGACTCGGTGCTGGACGAGAAAGGCAACGCCTTCTTCCATGTTCGCGTGCGCACCCGCCAGGCCAGCCTGGGACCCAACCTGCCGGTCATTCCCGGCATGATGGCCCAGGTCGACATCCTCACCGGCAAGAAGACGGTGCTCTCCTACCTGCTCAAGCCCGTGCTGCGCGCCAAAGCCAATGCCCTGACCGAGCGGTGAACACCCGACACTTCTTCCTGACGATCCCCGGCGAGCCCGTGCCGGAGCGCTGGCGCGAGGCTTTTCCCAAGGGACAGATGTCCCATGCCGATGCTTTGGAGACCCGGCTGCGCGGCCGGCCCGCGGCCAAATCCACGATCTGGCTGAGCGGCGACAGTGCGCAGTGGCCCGAGCGCCTTCGCCGCCTCTTCGAGGCCCTGCCCGGCGCCCGCGTGGTGATGTTGTCCGGCGCGCCCGACCCTGACGAAGGCCTGCGCGCGCTGAATGCCGGCGTGCGCGGCTACACCCATGCCTATGCCGTGCCCGCCCTGCTCCTGGAGGTGGCCACCGTCATCGACCACGGCGGGCTGTGGGTGGGCCCCGACCTGCTGCAGCGGCTGGTGAATTCCGCCCAAGCCGCGCTGGCCCTGAGGTCTGCTCCGGCGACCCCCGCAGCACCTGCGCCGCCAGTGGCGCCCGCTGGTGGCGCCGCCGCGAACCTCTGGAGCAAGCTCACCCCGCGGGAGATGCAGGTCGCCCGGGCGGTCACGGCGGGTCGCTCGAACCGGGAGGTCGCCGAGCTGATGTTCATCTCGGAGCGCACCGTCAAGGCCCACCTCAGCGTCGTGTTTGGGAAGCTGGGTGTGAAGAACCGGGTGCAGCTTGTCCTGAGCCTGGCCGAGACGCCCGATCCGACCACGCCCCCCACCAAGGCCGACGCATGATCCCCATCGATCTGTCCGAGCCGCTGTTGATGTGCCACCGCGATGGGCGGGGGCGGATCGACGCCCTGACCCGCCAGGCCCTGACCGTCAGAGAGGCGATCAACGGCGCCTGGGAGCCGGTGGCCGCCGACGACCCGGAGGTCGCCAGCTTCCTGCGCGACACCGCCCCCCGCGAGGCCGATGGCCTCAGCCAGAGCGACATCGCCATGGCCCGGGTGCTGGAAGACCTGATCGACACCCTGATGGAGCGCGGGTTGATCCAGTTCACCGACCTGCCCGCGGCCGCGCAAGCCAAGCTGCTGGCCCGCCGGGAAAAGCGCGCCTCGCTCAGAGACCCGCTGCAACTGCTGCCCTTCGCGGACACCAGCCTGGACCTGTCCTTTGGCGACGACTTCACCTGAGCGCGGCACCGCCCGACCCTTGCAGACTCGCCGGCCCACTGGCCTACGGTGGTGCGTGGGCAGCCTGCTGGCGCTGGCAGCAGCCTGCGCCGCGGCGGCGGGCCCCGATGAGCTCGAGCGCTCCTTCGACCCCTACGGCCGGGGGGAGCCCCGGTCGGCCGGCCCCGCGATCGGTCTCGTGATCCGCAAGGACAACCTCGAGCAGCATCAGGAGTTTGTCGATCCCGGCACCGCCCTGGCCATCCGCAAGGGCTGGTACGAGATCAAGGTTGCGCCCACCACCTCCATCCCCATGCCGGCCGGCTATGTCGAGGCAACGAGGCGGCACCTGGGCAAGACCCGGCTGGGGCCGCAGGTCGGCGACATCGAGGGCTATGTGGCTGGCCGCCCCTTCGTCGAAGAGCCCGACATCAAGGACCCGCGCGCCGGCGAGAAGCTGGCCTGGAACTTCCGCTATGGCGCGGGCTTCGGCGAAAGCACGACCATCGAGCCCTTCTACTGGCGCTACCGGGACATGAAGACCGGAACGATCGAACGCACGCTGAAATTCACCGCCCACGCGCTGAAGTTCATGCACCGCGTCGGCGAGCCAGCGCCCCACCTGCCCAACAACCCCAGCAAGCTCTACCTGGCGCTCTACCTGAAGGCGCTGGAGCCCCAGGACCTGAAGAACACGCAGTTGCTGATCCAGCACTACGACGACGACCACAAGCAGGCCGAGGCCTACCTCTCGCTCGGTGTGCAGCGCCGGGTGCGGCGGCTGGCCACCGGGCAGACCACCGACGCCTTCCTCGGCTCCGACGTGATGATCGAGGACTTCCAGGGCTACAACGGCCGCATCTCGGTCATGAAGTGGACCTACAAGGGCAGCCAGAACCTGCTGATGCCCTACTTCAACCACCACGAGATGCCGCTGGCCAACGATCTGCCGCCCGAGCCCGATGGCTACCGCTTCGTCGGCCTGACCGGCCAGGGCCAATGCTTCCCCCACATCACCTGGCAGCTGCGCAAGGCCTATGTGCTGGAGGTCGAGCCCCTGTCCGCCAGCCACCCGGTCAGCAAGCGCATCTTCTACATGGATGCGCAGACGATGCAGATCAACCTGGGGCTGATCTACGACCGCCGGGGCGAGCTCTGGAAGATCGGCTTCCTGGGCAAGTCCCACCCGGACCACCACCTGCCTGAGAACAAGGGGCAGGGCGGACCGGTCGATGATGTCTTCGCCGCGGTCGATGTGCAGGCGCTGCACTGCACCACCGGTCAGTTCAAGGCCCGGGTGGACGCGAAAACCAACCAGCCCAACCTCTTCCAGGTGCAGAACATCCGGGGCGACTGAGCGCAGGCCCTCTCAGGCCCTATCAGGCCCGCCCGGAAACGTGCAGAGGAGCTCCGTCTCGTCCGGTCCCGGTCGGGCGCGATCAGGCCCGCTTAGCCTCCCTCAAACCCGCTCGATCGCCAGCGCAATGCCCTGGCCGACGCCGATGCACATGGTCGCCAGCGCGCGGCGGCCGCCACTGCGCTCGAGCTGGCGCAGTGCGGTGAGCGCCAGCCGGGCGCCCGAGGCCCCCAGCGGGTGGCCGATGGCGATGGCGCCGCCGTTCGGGTTGACCTGCGCGGCGTCGTCCGGCAGGCCCAGCTGACGCAGCACCGCCAGCCCCTGGGCCGCGAAGGCCTCATTGAGTTCGATGGCATCGAGCTCGCCCAACGACCAGCCCAGCCGCGCCAGCAGCTTGCGGGTGGCCGGCGCCGGGCCGATGCCCATGATGCGCGGCGCCACGCCCGCCACCGCCGAACCCACCACCCGTGCCCGCGGCGTGAGGCCGTAGCGCTGGACGGCGCGGTCCGAGGCCAGCAGCAGCGCGCAGGCGCCATCGTTCACGCCCGAGGCATTGCCTGCGGTCACCGAACCGTCCGGCCGCACCACGCCCTTCAGGCGGCCCAGCTGCTCCAGCGTCGTCGCCGGCCGCGGGTGCTCATCGACGGCGAAGCGCACCGGGTCGCCCTGGCCGTCCTTTCCGCTCTTTCCGCTCTTTCCTTTTGGCAGATCGACCGGCACGGTCTCCTCGGTGAAGAAGCCGGCCTCATGGGCCGCCTGCCAGCGCTGCTGCGAGCGCCAGGCGAAGGCATCCTGGTCGGCCCGCGAGATGCCGAATTCCGTGGCCACGTTCTCGGCGGTCTCGGGCATCGAATCGATGCCATGGGCCGCCTTCATGGCCGGGTTGACGAAGCGCCAGCCGATGGTCGTGTCCTCCAGCTTGGCGGCGCGCGAGAAGGCGCTGTCGGCCTTGCCCATGACGAAGGGCGCGCGGCTCATGCTCTCGACCCCACCCGCGATCACCAGGTCGGCCTCGCCGGCGGCAATGGCGCGGGCCGCCATCGCCACCGTGTCCAGGCCCGACCCGCAGAGGCGGTTCACCGTGGCCCCCGGCACCTCGACCGGCAGCCCGGCCAGGAGTGCGGCCATCCGGGCGACGTTGCGGTTGTCCTCACCGGCCTGGTTGGCGCAGCCGTAGAGGACATCATCGACCGCCGCCCAGTCCACGCCCGGGTGGCGATTGATCAACGCGCGGATCGGCAGCGCACCGAGGTCGTCGGCCCGCAGGCCGGCCAGGGCGCCGCCATAGCGGCCAAAGGGCGTGCGCAGACCGTCCACGATCCAGGCGTTGGGGGGAAGGCTCATGGGGGTCTCCGGGTCGGTCGAATGGGTGGGTGAATCAGGCGAATCCAGCAGGCAGGTCGAGCGGGATCGCTCAGAGCGTGGGGCGTGGGGAGCCTCGGCGGGGGCTTCAGCGAGCGCATCAGCGAGTGCATCAGCGCGAGCGGACCGCGCGCCGCTGGGGTGAGGGGGCGGCCGTGATCTCGCCCTGATCCACACCCGGGCCCGGTGGCACTTGCACGGCCGCGAGGCCGCCGAGGAACAGGTCGGTCACGAGGGGGGCGATTGCCGCATGGTCGAGCGCCCCGCCCGGCCTCATCCAGGTGAAGAGCCAGTTGATCATGCCGAACAGCAGCATGGTCAGCGGCTTGCCGAGGGCGGCTTCCCGCAGGTCGGGGCGCAGATCACCCACCGCCTGCGCCACGCCCGCGACGACCTCACGCTCCTGGGCCAGCACGCGCTCGCGGTCGGCCGGCTGCATGAACTTCACGTCCTCGGTCAGCACCCGGTGGGCGTCCTGCGCATCGGCGTACTCCACGAGGATGCGGCGGATCAGCTCGCGCAGCCGCTGCGGCGGCGCCAGCGGCTGTGCAGCCACCTCGCTCACCAGCGCCTGCAGGCGCGAGACATGGGCCTCGGCGATGCTGACCAGCAGGCTGTCCTTGTCGCGACAGTAGTGGTAGAGCGCCGCCTTCGACAGCCCGCAGGCCTCGGCCACCTCCTTCATGGAGGTGCCGCTGTAGCCGCGGCGTGCAAACAAATGGGCTGCACGCGCCAGGATCATCTCCCGCTGGCCGTCATAGCCTGCCGCGCGCCCGCGCCCCATCGCGGCTGGCCTCAGCGCGCGTCGAAGGACAGCACCACCCGCGCGCTGCGCGGACGGGCCTGGCAGACCAACACGAAGCCAGCCGCGAGCTCGCGCGCGTCGAGGGCGAAGTTGCGCGCCATGTCGACCTCGCCCTCCAGCAACCGGGCGCGGCAGGTGCCACACACGCCCGAGGTGCAGGAGAAGGGCAGCTCGATGCCGGCCGCCGCGGCGGCCGTCAGGATGTCGGGCTGGGCCGGGCTGAGGGCGATCTCGCGGGT
>CAISYQ010000414.1 GCA_903889735.1 uncultured Methylibium sp. | reverse complement strand
CTGACGCTCACAGGGCTGCGCTCGCTGCGCGTTGGCACGCCATTGCGGGTGGCCGAACCGCGGCCGGCAGGGGCCACGACCCTGCCCTCAGCAGCGCCGGCGGCCAGCCCGCCATCGCTGACCGAGCGGCCGCCTCGGGATGGCATCGGTCTGCCCTGGCCGATCGATGAGCCCTTAGAGCGGCGCGCCGCCCTCCATGAATGGGACACCTGGGCGCCCGGTTCGCACCCTCTGGGTTCCTTGCTGCAGCGTGCGGCTTGGCGGGACGAGGCCACAGCCGCCAACTGGAGCACCGACGGCCTGTTGTGGGCACAGGCCGCGCCAGCGCTCCCGGGCGGCCCGGTCCTGCCACCTGCCGCGCCGGCCGTGAGGGGGGTGTTCGACCCCAGCGACATCCCGGTGGATGCGGCCCGCCCCCCGGGCCTCAACGATGTGCCGACCCGGGGCGTCTACACGGCCGTGTTCCAGGGCCAGGTCCAGTTCAGTAATCCGACGGGACAGGTGCTGGTGTCGGCCGGCCAGGGGGCCTTCTCGTCCTTCGTCGAGCGGGTGGTACCCAGGCTGCAGCCCGTGGCGCCGAAGTTCATGGAGATCGACAAGGAAACCGACAAGGCCAAGCTCTACCCGCAGTCCTGCGTGAAGTGAGCCCGTTGAAGGGTGAGCCGGGGAAACCACCCCGCCCTCAGGAGCATGCCGGGCCACCCGAGCTTGTGCGGAAGCTCCAGGGGGAGGTCTGAGGGCGATCCGGCCCGGGACCGCCTTTTCCTTGTCTCAGCAGTCCAGCTGATCCGCCGCCAGGAACTGCTCGGCGTAGCGCTGAGGCACCCGCTTCTCGAGGAAGATCTCGAAGAGATCCGGGTCGATGTGGCCGTTCTTCTTGAAGTCTTCCAGGATCCGCAGCGCCTGGCTGAGCTTCATGGGCGCCTTGTAGGGTCGGTCGGCCGCGGTGAGGGCCTCGAAGATGTCGGCAATGCCCATCATGCGGGCCTGCAGGCTCATGTCCTCGCGGTGCAGGCCCTTGGGGTAGCCCTTGCCGTCCATGCGCTCGTGGTGGCCGCCGGCGTACTCGGGCACGTTCTTGAGGTGTTGCGGCCAGGGCAGCTGCTCCAGCATGTTGATCGTGGCCACGATGTGGTGGTTGATGATGCTGCGGTCGGCAGCCGTGAGGGTGCCGCCGCGGATGCACAGGTTCTCGAGCTCGTCACTTGACAGGAAGGGATGCTGCGTGCCCTCGGCGTCTTGCCAGTGGTAGCGCGTGGCGATGTCCTGGATGCGCTGGACGGCCTCGTCGGTCATGCGCTCGCTGCCGCGGTTGGACTGGCGCAGGAAGGCGCAGTCTGCGTCGATGCGGGCGAGCAGGGCCCGGAGGGCCTCATCGGCCTCGGCGGCCGGCGCCCCGGCCATCACGGACTTGAGCGAGGCCAGCTCCGCGTCGCGCTTGACCAGCTCGAAGCGGGTGGCCAGCAGCTCGATGCGGTCAAAGATGGTCTCGAGCTTGGTGGCCTTGTCCACCACATGCACCGGCGTCGTGATCTTGCCGCAGTCGTGCAGGAGGGCGGCGATGCGCAGCTCATAGCGGTCCTTGTCGGCGAGCTTGAACGCCGCCAGCGGGCCCTCGGTGACCTCGTTCGCGGCCTCGGCCAGCATCATGGTCAGGGTGGGGACCCGCTCACAGTGGCCGCCGGTGTAGGGCGATTTCTCGTCGATCGCGGTGTTGATGAGCTTGATGAGCGATTCGAACAGCTGCTCGAGCTGCAGCACGAGCTGGCGGTTCGTCAGGGCCACCGCCGCCTGCGAGGCCAGCGACTCTGCCAGGCCCTGGTCGCTCGCCGAGAAGGGCGTGACCTGCCCGGTGGCGGGGTCGGTGGCGTTGATCAGTTGCAGCACGCCGATGGCCGCACCCTCATGGTTTTTCATCGGCACCGTGAGGAAGGACGTGGAGCGGTAGCCCGAGGCCTCATCGAAGCGGCGCGCGCCCGAGAAGTCGAAGCCCGCCGCGTCGTAGGCGTCCGCGACGTTGACCGTGCGCCCGCCCACGGCCGCGTGCGCCGCAACGATGTCGTCGCGGGCGCTGCCGTCGTCGCGGTAGAGCGGCAGGTTCTTGAAGTGCGCGGGCAGCGGGGCCGACGCGCTGCCGCCGAAGGCCACCTTCAGCGAGTCGGTCCGGACGATCTTGAACTCGAGGAAGCGCCGGTCCTCGGTGACGGTGTAGAGCGTGCCGCCGTCGGCGTGGGTGATGGACTTGGCCGCCACGAGGATCTTCTCGAGCAGGCGGTCGAGATCCCGCTCGCCCGAGAGTGAGGCGCCGATGTCGTTGAGCAGGTCGAGCCGCTCGACCAGGCTGTCGGTGGTGTTCATGGCTTTGCAGGGGCTCCGTCGTCGATCATGTTGTTCGGCCCGGCATCAGCGCGGGCCGCCGGGGGTCTGGCGGGGAACATTGGGTGGACCTCAGCTCGAGACTTCCCGTTGGATGAGCCACAGATCGCCGACCTTCTTCAATTCGATGGTCTTGCGGGACTGGATGCTCAGGCCGTCAGACTGGTACTGCTGGTCGAAGCTGACCCGCGCCACGCCGCGCTCGAACCAGATGGACAGGCCGGAGATCTTCACCAGGATCTGCTTGCGCGTGGCGATGCGGTCCCGGCGCTGCATCAGCCATGCCTGGCGGCTGGCCGCCCGGCCCTGGAAATCGGGCGTGTAGGCGGCGGCGTAGGCGGCCATGTCGCGCCGGGACCAGGCCTGGGCCCAGGCTTGGAGGGCTTCGCGCACCCTCACCGCATCCTGCCTGGCGACTTGTGTGGCGGCGGCATCGCCCGCCGCGGCCGCGGGCGGCGTCACTGAAGGGGGGGAAGCCGCAGGCGCTGCGACGGCGACCGAGCCGCAGCCCAGGACGCCGGCGAGCCAGAGTCTGAAAACCCAGCGCCTGAACCCAGCGCCCATTCGGACCGCGCCCTGCCCTGAAGCGAAAAGACTCATGGACGGCCTCTTGTTGGGTTCATGTCCTCACCACCCCGGGCCGGCACACGGTCGGTCCGAACAGGGTCTCGAAATTGCGGCTGGTCGCCTCGGCGATTTGCGCCACCTCCAGCCCCTTGAGCCGCGCCAGTTCGGCGGCCACGAGGGGCACATAGGACGGGTTGTTGGTCTTGCCCCGGTGCGGCGCGGGCGCGAGGTAGGGGCTGTCGGTCTCGATGAGGCAGCGGTCCAGCGGGACCTCGCGCGCCACCGCCTTCAAGTCGACGGCGTTCTTGAAGGTGAGGATGCCGGAGAACGAGATCATGAAACCGAGCGCCAGGGCCTCGCGGGCCACCTCAAGGGTTTCGGTGAAGCAGTGGAAGACGCCCCTCACCTGCCCCGCGCCTTCCTCGCGCAGGATCGCCAGTGTGTCCTGCGAGGCGCAGCGCGTGTGGATCACCAGCGGCAGGCCGGTGGCGCGGGCGGCCCGGATGTGGACGCGAAAGCGCTCCCGCTGCCAGGCCATGTCCTCGAGGCTGCGGCCGTTGAGCCGGTAGTAGTCCAGGCCGGTCTCGCCCAGCCCCACCACCTTGGGCCGGGCGGCCAGGGCCAGCAGGTCCTCGAGCCGGGGTTCGAGGACGCCTTCGTTGTCAGGGTGGACGCCGGCTGTGCACCAGAAGTCGTCGTGCGACATCGCCAGCGCGTGCACCGACTCGAACTCCTCCAGGGTGGTGCAGATGCACAGCGCCCGGTCGACCTGTGCGGCCGCCATGGCCGCGCGGATGTCCGGCAGCGCGGCGCGCAGTTCGGGGAAGCTCAGGTGGCAGTGGGAGTCGACGAACATCGGCAAGGCGGCTGGCGCCCGTGGGGCCCCGGTCCGGGGACCAGGGCCGGGTCAGAGGGTCTGGGTTGGCTTGGAGGAGGCGATCGAGGTGCCCAGGATCTCCTCGATCTTGATCTTCAGGTGGCGGGTCTTCTCGTCGGCCGGGAAGCGCACGCCCACACCCTGGGTCCGCCCGCCCTGGGCGTTGGCCGGCGTCACCCAGCCCACCTTGCCGGCCACCGGGTAGCGCTGGGGATCGTCGGGCAGGGACAGCAGCAGGTAGATGTTCTCGCCGAGCTTGTAGTCACGCTGGGTGGGCACGAACAGCCCGCCATCCGAGAACAGCGGGATGTAGGCGGCGTACAGGGCGCCTTTTTCGCGGAAGACCAGTTGAATGACGCTGGGGCGCGATCCTCCCCCCGCGACCGGCACGGCCAAGTCCGTCAGCGCGGCTGGCGCAGTGGGGGGCGAACCAGGCTCCTTCATCGTTTCAGTTTAGCCAATCGGGTGCGGCGTGGACAGACGCCCCGACCGAGGGCCCGCCAGCCGATCGGACCGATCTCCCTGCGATTGCCGCAGGCTGTCCGTTGAGCCCGATGCCGCGGGGCGGGCGGACCCGGGCTGCAGGGCGCGCCCCAGCCGCTGGACCAGCGCCTCGACCGCGAGCGCGGCATTCCAGGGGTGCTCGCCATGGCGCGCCGCGGCGAGCAGCTCGCGCCCGCAGTCCCACAGCTGGGCGGGATCGGCGCCGCGCGGCACCGTCTCGGCCGCGAAGTAGCGCGGCGCCGCGCCATGGGCCACGCACAGGGCGTCATGGCAGAGCTTTTGCAGGGCATCGATGGCCAGCGGCAGGGGCCAGGCGGCCAGGACCGCGCAGCGTCCGGCCACCACCTCGGCCGGGAGCTGGCGCCACAGGCTGGCATCGATGCCCAACGCGAGCCGCTCCAACGCCTCCAGCGGCTGTCCGCCGGCGGCGGCCAGCAGGCGCTCAGGCTCGGCCCCCCCCTGCCCCGCCAGCCAGGCCGCTGCGGCGGCGGTGTCGGGCACGGGCAGGCGCAGCGACTGGCAGCGGCTGCGCACGGTGGGCAGCAGCCGCTGCGGCGCGGCGCTGGCGAGGATCAAGCGGGCGGTGCCGGGGGGTTCCTCCAGCGTCTTGAGCAGTGCGCTGGCGCTGGCCGCGTTCATGCGCTCGGCCGGGTACATCACGATCACCTTGTCCCCACCGCGCGAGCTGGTCTGTTGGGAGAAGGCAATGGCGCGGCGCACCGCCTCGATGCGGATGTCGCGGCTGGGCTTGGCCTTGCTTTTGCCGCCCTCACCGTCGGCGGCATCGTCCGAGCCGCTCCAGCCCAGCGTCACCTGCAGCGCCTCGGGCACCAACAGCTGCAGATCCGGATGGGTGCGCGCCGCAATCATCTGGCAGCTGCGGCAATGGCCACAGGCCGGGCGGCGCGGGGTGGCCGGGTCGGTCGCGCCCGCCGCGGCCTGGCCCTGCTCACACAGCCAGGCCGCGGCCAGCGCCCGCGCCAGCTCGAACTGCCCCACGCCCCGCGGGCCGTGGATCAGCAGCGCATGCCCCTGGCTGTGGGCCAGCGCTTGTCGCAGTGGCGCTTCCAGCCAGGGCAGGATCGAGGGGGCCACCGCCGGTTTGCCCGGCACCAGGACCATCACCAGCCCCGTGCGGCGAGCGCCGCATCGAGATCGGCCCCCACCTGGTCCAGCGACTGCCCGGCATCGATGCGCAGGAAGCGCGCCGGCTCGGCCGCGCAGCGCGCCGCATAGCCGGCCCGCACGCGGTGGAAGAAGGCCTCGTCCTGCTGCTCGAAGCGGTCGGGGGCACGCGCCGCGGCCAGGCGCCGTGCGGCGATCGCCGGATCGAGGTCGAACCAGATCGTCAGGTCGGGCTGGCGCAGGCCCGCCGGGCCCTGCTGCACCCAGCGCTCCAGGGTCGACAGCAGATCGAGGTCGAAACCACGTCCGGCGCCCTGGTAGGCGAAGCTCGCGTCGGTGAAGCGGTCGCACAGCACCACGGCGCCAGTGGCCAGTGCCGGCTCGATGCGCTGGCACAGGTGGTCGCGCCGGGCTGCGAAGATCAGCAGCGCCTCGGTGAGCGCGTCCATCGGTTGCTGCAGCACCAGCTCGCGCAGCGCCTCGGCCAGCGGCGTGCCGCCGGGCTCGCGGGTGCGCTCCACCTGCAAGCCGCGGGCCTGCCAGCGCTCGGCCAGCCGCCCGATGTGGCTGGACTTGCCGGCGCCATCGATGCCCTCGAAGGTGACGAGGCAGCCGGCTGGGGTGCTCGGCACCGGTGAGCCGCCGCTGGCTTCCAACCGAGGCGCCGCGCCAGCCGGCGCCACCCCGGCGCTCACCGCTCGGGGCCGCGGGAGGCGGCGCGCTGGTACTTGTTCACCGCACGATTATGGTCGGCGAGCTGCTCGCTGAACTCGCTGCTGCCGTCGCCGCGCGCCACGAAATACAGCGCCCGTGTGGGCTCCGGCTGGACCGCGGCGCGCAGCGAGGCCCGCCCCGGCAGGGCGATGGGCGTGGGCGGCAATCCGGCCCGGGTGTAGGTGTTGAAAGGGGTGTCGGCCAGCAGGTCGCGCTTGCGCAGGTTGCCGTCAAAAGCAGACCCCAGGCCATAGATCACGGTGGGGTCGGTCTGCAGCAGCATGCCCCGGCGCAGGCGGTTCACGAAGACGCCGGCCACCAGGCCGCGGTCGCCCTCCACGCCGGTTTCCTTCTCCACGATGGAGGCCAGCGTCAGCGCCTCGTCCGGGCTGCGCAGCGGGGAGTCCGGCGTGCGCACCGCCCAGGCCTCTTCGAGCTGCAGCTTCATGGCATTGAAGGCCTGGCGCAGCACCGCCAGATCGGCCGCCCCGGGCAGGTAGCGGTAGGTGTCGGGAAAGAAGCGCCCCTCGGCGGGCAGCCCGGGGGCGCCGAGTGCCGCCATGACCTCGGCGTCGCTCCAGCTGGCGGTGCCTGGCTTGAGGCCCTCGGCGCGGGCCAGCTCGGCGCGCAGCTGGCGGAAGGTCCAGCCCTCGACAAACCGGACGCTGGAAGGCAGGGCCAGGCCCTCGACCATCTTGTGCAGCAAGTCGGTCGGCGTGTCACCCGCCGCCGCCTCGTAGAGTCCGGCGCGGATGCGCCGGGACTCGCCCGACCAGCGGAAGCTCTCGAACAGCAGCCGCTCGGGCGTCTGCACCCCGGCGGCGACCCAGCCGCGGGCGATCTCGCGCGGCGACATGCCGGGTTCCACCGCCAGCCGGACCTTGGCCGCTGCCAGCGGCAGCGGCTGCGTCAACCACCAGGCCACCCCGCCCGCAGCGGCCGCCATCAGCAGCGCCAGCGCGAGCACCCCTTGCCACAACACGCGCTTCATCGGACCGACCGTTCTCCCATGTCAGCGCTGATGATAATCAGTGCATGACCCCGCCCCCGACCCCCGCCGGCGCCCTGCGCCTGGCCCACACCGGCCTGATCCGCGCCAGCGGCGCCGACGCCGCCAGCTTCCTGCACGGGCAACTGACCAACGACTTCACCGGGCTCGGCCTGGGCGAGGCGCGGCTGGCCGCCTACTGCTCGCCCAAGGGCCGCATGCTGGCCAGCCTGCTGGGCTTCAAGCACCGCCACGACGAGGTCTGGCTCGCGGTCCGCCGCGAGGTGCTGCCGGCCACGCTCAAGCGCCTGAGGATGTTTGTGCTGCGCGCCAAGGCCCAGCTCTCCGAGGCCCACACCGGGCAGAACGCCGATAACGGCAGCGAGACCAACGCCAATGCCCCCGTCAACATCGCCCTGCTGGGCCTGGCTGGTCCCGAGGTGCAGGCTTGGCTGGCCGAGCACCACCCCGAGGCGGCAACACTCGCGGTCTGGAAGAAGCTCGACCTCTCGGCTGAGGCCCACCTCGTGCGCCTGCCGCAGGCGGCCGGTCAGCCCCGCTGGCTGTGGGCCGGCCTGGCCGCCGAAGCCGAAGCCCTGCTCGCGGCGCTCCCGGCGCTCTCCTCCGCCGACTGGGATTGGCTGGAGGTGCGCAGCGGCATCGCGCCGGTGCTGGCCGCCACGGTGGAGGCCTTCGTGCCGCAGATGCTCAACTACGAGCTGGTCGGCGGGGTGAACTTCCAGAAGGGCTGCTACCCCGGCCAGGAGATCGTCGCCCGCAGCCAGTACCGCGGCACGATGAAGCGGCGCGCCGTCCTGGTGCACGCCGCTGCCGAGCCGGCGGTCGGCCAGGAGCTCTTCTGGAGCGGCGACCCGGACCAGCCCAGCGGTCTGATCGCGCTGGCAGCCCCAGCCCCGGGGGGCGGCTTCGACGCCATCGCCGAGTGCAAGCTGGCGGCGCTCGGCACCGGGAGCCTGCACCTGGGCGCGACCGATGGCCCCACGCTGGCCCTGATCCCGATGCCTTACGCACTGCCGCGCGAGGCCGAGGGCTGATCGCGTGGCATCGGCTCGCTTGCGCCCATGACGGTCGCTGCGCCCGGGTTCGACAGCGCGCTTGAGGTGGCCACCGCCGCAGTGGTGGCGTCGATGGCCGCTGCGACCGTGCCGCCGGTGGGGGTTTCAATGGGGGCCGAAATCTACATCTACTACCGCGCCCGGCCCGAGCATGGGCCGGCCCTGGTCGATGCCGTCTGCGCCATGCAGCAGGGGTTGCGCTCCGCTTGGCCGGGGCTGGGCGCCCGCCTGTTGCGCCGGCCGGAGCTCCGCGAGGGCCACGTGACCTGGATGGAAGCCTATGTCCTGCCCTTGGGCGCCGATCCAGACACCGTGGCCCGGGCCATCGAGCAGGCCGCCCTGTCGCTGGGGTCCTGGCAGGCCAGTCCGCGGCATGTGGAGCATTTCGTCGAGGGCGGGACGGGCGTCGATCT
>CAISYQ010000413.1 GCA_903889735.1 uncultured Methylibium sp. | reverse complement strand
GGGGTGGCCGGCGAGCGCCGCGGCACCTGCAGCGCGGGTGTCAGCGTCGGACGGGGCGGGCGGCCTGGCAGCGGTCCGGTGGGCTCCAGCTGGGCGGCGGTGTCGAGCGCCAGGGCGTGGCCTTGTGCGGCCAGCGCGCGGGCGCCCGCTGCCTTCAGCGCCGGGTCAGGGACTTCCAGCAACGCGAGCGCGGCGCAGCGCAATTCACGGTTTCCGCCCCCACCGGCAGGAAGCCCGGGCGCCAGTTTGGAGGGCTCGCCAGCGCCTGTTGCAGTCGTCATCCTTAAAATTATCCCTTTGCCGGAGCCCCACATGGCCTTGTTTGAATTCGATGGGCGCGCCCCCGAGGTGCACGAGACCGCCTATGTCGCCGAGAGCGCCGAGCTGATCGGCGCGGTGGTGGTGGGCGAGGGCGCCAGCATCTGGTCGCAGGTGGTGATCCGCGGCGACAACGAGCCGATCGTCGTGGGGCGCCACGCCAACGTGCAGGAGGGCAGCGTGCTGCACACCGACATGGGCTGCCCCTTGACGCTGGGCGAGGGCGTGACGGTCGGCCACCAGGCCATGCTGCACGGCTGCACCATCGGTGATGGCACGCTGATCGGCATCCAGGCGGTGGTGCTGAACCGCGCCCGGATCGGGCGCAACTGCCTGGTCGGCGCGGGGGCCTTGGTGACCGAGGGCAAGGAGTTTCCCGACGGCATGCTGATCCTGGGCAGCCCGGCCAAGGCGGTGCGCGCCCTCTCGGCCGAGGACATCGAGCACATGCACCGCGGCGGCGCGAATTACGTGGAGCGCGGACAGCGCTTCAAGGCCGCGCTCAAGCGTGTGGGCTGAAGCGCGGGAACGGCGGTGAGCGAACTCCACAAATTCCTGTTCGAGGGGCTGCCGGTGCGCGGCATGCTGGTGCGCCTGACCGACGCCTGGGTTGACCTGCTGCGCCGCCGTGAGGCCTCGGGCGGCTACCCGGTGCCGGTGCGCGAACTGCTGGGTGAGATGGCGGCGGCCGGCGTGCTGATGCAATCGAGCATCAAGTTCAACGGCGCGCTGGTGCTGCAGATCTCGGGCGACGGGCCGGTGCGGCTGGCCGTGGCCGAGGTGCAGCCCGACCTGGCCCTGCGCGCCACCGCGACGGTGGTGGCCGAGGTGGCGGCCGGTGCCCGCCTGGAGGCCCTGGTCAACACCGGCGGGCAGGGCCGCTGCGCGATCATCCTGGACCCGCTGGATCGGCAGCCGGGCCAGCAGCCCTACCAGGGCGTGGTGCCCCTGCATGGCGACCAGCGCGAGCCCCTGCAGCGGCTCTCCGAGGTGCTGGAGCACTACATGCTGCAGTCCGAGCAGCTCGATACCCGGTTGGTGCTGGCCGCCGATGACCGCGTCGCCGCCGGCCTGCTGATCCAGCGCATGCCGGTGGAGGGCGTGGGCAACCTGGGCGCCGCGCGCAACGAGGACGAGATCGGCCTGAACGAGGATTTCAACCGCATCGCTCATCTGGCGGCCACGCTGACCCGCGAGGAACTGCTGACGCTCGATGCCGACACGGTGCTGCGCCGCCTCTTCTGGGAGGAAAGCGTGCGGCGCTTCGAGCCCCAGTCCGGGGACACCGGCCCGCGTTTCGCTTGCCGCTGCTCGCGCGAGCGGGTGGCTGGCATGCTGCAGGGTCTGGGCCGCGAGGAGATCGATGGCCTGATCGCCGAGCGTGGCTCGGCCGAGGTGGCCTGCGAGTTCTGTGGCGCGCAGTACCGCTTTGATGCGGTCGACATCGGCGAGGTGTTCACCCCGCCGCGCGATCAGCCGCCCGCCCCGATGTCGGTCCAGTGAGACGGTGGCGCAGGCCGGCTTGCGTTCAGCAAGCGGTGATAGAGTCCAACCCGCAATAAGGGTCCTTCCCGTCCCCTGGGCGTGTTGCCGGTTCACGGCTTCTCACCTGGTGGGGTCGCAATCCGCCAATCGGTGCAGCCGTGTCGCGGAAGGTTTTTCAACCAGCCAAAGCGCCGGATACCGGTGCGAAAGGTGAGCGAAGATGATGCAAGAGTACCGATCCAACTCCTACCTGTTCGGCAGCAATGCCCCTTACGTGGAGGAGTTGTACGAGTCCTACCTGGACAACCCGGGTTCGGTGCCGGAACGCTGGCGCGCGTATTTCGATGCGCTGCAGAACGTTCCCGCCGCCGACGGCAGTCAGGCTCGCGACGTGGCCCATGCGCCGGTCGTCGAATCCTTCGCGCAGCGTGCCAAGGCCAATGCCTTCACGCTCAAGACCAGCGCCACCGAGTTGGCCATTGCGCGCAAGCAGGTCCATGTCCAGTCCCTGATCGCGGCCTACCGGTCGCTGGGCGCCCGCTGGGCCGACCTCGACCCGCTCAAGCGCACCGAGCGCCCCAAGATCCCCGAGCTGGAGCCGGCGTTCTATGACCTGAGCGAGTCCGATATGGACATCACGTTCAGCGCCACGAACACCTACTTCACCACGGCCGAGCACCAGACCCTGCGCGAGATGCTGCAGGCCCTGCGCGAGACCTACTGCGCCAGCATCGGTGCGGAGTTCATGCACATCACGGAGCCGTCGGAGAAGCGCTGGTGGCAGGAGCGACTGGAGCGCATCCGCAGCAAGCCCAGCTTCACCGCGGACCAGAAGATCCACATCCTCGAGCGCCTCACGGCGGCCGAAGGCCTGGAGCGCTTCCTCCACACCAAGTACGTCGGCCAGAAGCGCTTCTCGCTCGAAGGCGGCGAGAGCTTCATCGCCTCGATGGACGAGGTGGTGCAGCGCGGCGGCGAGCTGGGCGTGCAGGAATTCGTGATCGGCATGGCCCACCGCGGGCGCCTCAACGTGCTGGTCAACACCCTGGGCAAGATGCCTGCGGACCTGTTCGCCGAGTTCGACCACACCGCCAAGGAAGAGCTCCCCGCCGGTGACGTCAAGTACCACCAGGGCTTCTCGAGCGACGTCACCACGCGCGGCGGTCCGGTGCACCTGACCCTGGCCTTCAACCCCTCGCACCTGGAAATCGTCAACCCGGTGGTCGAGGGCTCGGTCAAGGCGCGCATGGACCGACGCGGCGACAAGAACGGTGACGCGGTGCTGCCCGTGCTCGTGCACGGCGATGCCGCTTTCGCCGGCCAGGGCGTGCTGATGGAGACGCTGGCGCTGGCGCAGACACGGGGCTACCACACCGGCGGCACGCTGCACCTGGTGATCAACAACCAGATCGGCTTCACCACCAGCGACCCGCGCGACTCCCGCTCGACGCTGTACTGCACCGACGTCGTGAAGATGGT